>JAYSYV010001112.1:0-3804 GCA_043727245.1 Chloroflexota bacterium
ACTGAGGGCTACTTCCAGGCGCAGCGCAATAACCGCTGGGGCAAGTTGATCGGCCAATAATTGTAAAGCAGTAATGCGTTTAAGCAATTGGTTTTGCCCATCTCTGAGGGCGGCTTGCCAGCATTGCGAAAGCAGCGAAAGGGTTGGGGTGATAAAATGGAGGTGGTAAAATGGATTTTGAAGTTCAAGGGATAGCTCCTGTAGTTTTTAATTTTCATATTTGCTACAAGGTTACGCTATCCCTCTTATTTTGTCACCTCGATTCTTTTCTCTTTTCTGATGATCTATAGTAGCAATTGCTTATGTGTTAACCGATTTTACCGATTTTCTCTGGCTAAAGGGTCGCGAATTTAACTATTCAAAGCCAGGGGTTTTAACCAAAGGAGCAAAAAGGCAGAAATTCGTTCGAGAAAGGTCTTGATAATAGATTCTACATAATATCGGTATAGTGTTCTTCAATTTCCAGTTCACTCTCGTGTTGCAACACAACCCTTTGGCCTGTATTATTTCACTCAGGCTTGGTTACCCTTCAACCTGGCATATCCAGTCCCGCACAAATTCGTAAAAATCCCTCCCCAATTTCCGGTAAGTCGCGGCCAAACTCTGAAAAGTATCTCAGGCTAAATAAACCAAGAATACTGCGCGGTTGCAAACTTATGTCTCGTTTACGCACTCCTAATTCAGCTGGGTTATTGTGTAAAGGTAATTCCGGGTGTTGTTCTAAAATCTTGGAAGAGCTCATAATGGCGAATGCACGCGCTACCCCAGGCTTTATCCTAGAACAAATGTGTACCCAAACCCAGATATTGGGTATCTAAAAATTCGTCTATACCCTGATATCCGCCCTCGCGACCCAACCCGCTATCTTTAACCCCACCCATCGGCACGTTAGCAGCGCTTGGTAAACCATCGTTAATCCCAACGATACCAACTTCCAGGCGAGATGCTACACGCACAGCCTGCGATATATTTTCAGAAAATACATAACCAGCCAACCCCAACGGATTACGCTCAAGGACTGGTAACAACTCATCAAGCTCTGAAAATCTCACAACAAATACTAGCGGCCCAAAAATCTCCTGCTGTAGAAATGAAGGGTCCACCAATTCAAGGGCAGGCGAAGCATATATAGCCGGAGCCAGATAATTTTCGGTGGAAAGGTCATTGTGAACCGCTAGAGGGTTGGAGCTGGCAATTAATTCAAATCCCGCCCTGATGGCTTGCTGCTGCAAATCTTCCAGCGCCTGGCGGCGCTTGCCATGAATCAAAGGACCAAGAGTTGTATCTGGTAGAAGCGGGTCACCTAACCTTAAAGCCTGAATACGGTCAGCGAATCCCTTCAAAAAGGCGGCATAATGGCGGTTCGCTACATAAAAGGTATTTGCCGCCAGGCAGGATTGACCGCAGTTCCGAAACTTGGCTATCATAGCCTGGTTAAGAGCAAGGGTCAGATCAGCATCTTCGCATACAATAAAAGGAGCGCATCCACCAAGTTCCAGGGCCAGCCGTTTCATAGTTGGAGCGGAACGGGTATAGAGCATCTTACCTACCGAGGTCGAGCCGGTAAAAGATATTACCCGGACTTCCTTAGCCTCAAGCAGGGTATCGGTTATGGCGTTGGCCGGGCCGGTCAGCAAGTTGGCTACGCCACCGGGTAATCCCGCCTCCATTAAACATTGGTAAAGCTCTACCACCGAATTGGGGGCAAACTCACTTGGACGGGCCACTACCGTACAACCGGCCGCCAAGGACGGGGCAATCTTGCGGGCCTGGATGGAGACCGGGAAATTCCAGGGTGTTAAAGAAGCTACTACTCCGGCCGGTTTACGTAAGACTAGCTGTTGCCCGCTAGCCCGGCCGTGAACGCCCCGTATTTTCTCCAACCGGCGAGCCTCAGCGGCAAACCAGGCGAAATAATCGGCCGCGAAACGAACCTCCCCTATCGCTTCACGCAGTAATTTGCCGGTTTCAAGCGACAGAGTATAGCCTATTTGCTCGGCCCGGTCGTTAATTAGCCGTGAAGCCCGTCCCAGAATTTCGGAACGCTCAAAAGGAGAAGACTCTCTCCAGAATGTGAACGCTTTTCTGGCGGCCTCTACCGCCTCGATAGTTTCCTCAGTTCCAGCACTGGCCTGCCAATTTAAGACTTGCCCAGTAGCCGGATTAACCACCTTATTACCGGCAGTATTGGTCCGCCATTTACCATCAATTAAAAGTGTTGATGAAACTTCCATAACTATATAACCTCAATATTCTCGCGGCCACCGTAAATGGCCCACCAGGGTTGGGCACTACGGGCCACTACATCGTTTAGAGACTGGATGTTTGCAACACCCCGGCCTTCTAACCACTTTTCCAATGCTGCCAAACCCTGGAGGGCATAAATCTGAATGCCCTCTTGCCAGGTGGCCCGACCGCATAAGACCCCCGAATAAGGTGTTCCTGCTTCCCCGGCCAGTTCAAGAGCTTCCCGAAACACCGCATCACTAACGGCCGCACTGAGATAAATAAAGGGCCTGGCGGCCGCCTGCGCTGCTATACGGAAATGTTCCAAAGCTTCGTTCAGGCTGTAAGCCGCCTCGACACCATTAAACGAGTCAGTACCCGCCACGTACTTCATATTTATTGGCACTTCTACTTTGAGAATGTCTACCCCGTAGCGCGGTTTGGAAAATTCTTCAATATAGGCGGTCACGTAGGCTGGTTTTTTCCGGGCAAACTCCAGCCCCTGGGTATCACCAATTGCCTCGTCATAAGCTATAGGTTCAAGAAACAGCGGTATATCCAGGGCAATACATTCCGCCCCAACTCGCTCTATGAAGGCTTGCTTCACACGGTTAATATTGAGGTCGTCCACCGGGTTATAATGCAGCAAAATCTTGATGCCATTCGCACCCTGCTCAACCAGCCGCCGGACACTCAACTCCGGTATAAGGTCCGGCATCCGACCTTTCACCGTAACATCGTAGCCGGTCATTTCATAGGTCAGTAATAGGCCAGCTTTAAAGTTTCGCACTTTAAGGGCCTCCACCCCGGAGTCGAGGTCAATTAAAAGGGCGCTGGCATGCGGCGATAAAAGTCTGGTTACGGCCGCTTTAAACTGGCGCAAGTCTTTATCCGAGGCCGGTTCACTGGTGCCTCTGGCCGCCGAAATGGCATTTCGTAGAGTATGCCGCTGGTCCAGGGCCAGAGCGGCAATAACTCCGTTTTCACCGGCGCAGGCATTGATACCATCAAACTTCCCTTTGCCTATTTTTACTTTCCCTAAAACTTTTCCCATTAAAATCTCCTTTGGCCCGGCCTGTGACGAATTCATTTACTCTTTAATATTTATTATCGGGCTGCTAAGGGCTGCACCGCTAGGCGGTTGGCCCAGAAGTTCAAAGCTTGTATTGTTTCGGCAGGTAAATTAATGCCCTCGACTAATTGTTGACGGCGCAGTCCGGCCCGGCGCTCGCCCGGCATCCTGAGGGTGATATAACCATCGGCCAGGTTGGTGCCCCTTAGTCCGGCCAGCAGTTCATCCAGTTGGGCGAGAAAAGTGGCAAGGGGCAAAAACCGGCTTATATCTATTACCACAAACCAGTGTCCCACGTTGGCCGGGTTAGTATCCTGTTCAAGGATAGAATTGACGTGTGGGCCAAATGCAGACCCACTTAACACCGCTGAAAGTATTTCGATAGCCAGAGCCAGGGCGAAACCTTTAGCCCCACCTAGCGGCAGCATGGCCCCCGCCAGTGCCGCTTTAGCATCGGTAGTTTCGCGACCTTCCTTATCAATGGCCCAACCCAAAGGGATTGGCTG
>JAYSYV010001113.1:0-11436 GCA_043727245.1 Chloroflexota bacterium
GCGGTTAGTTGGCTTGGAAAAAGGTTTGCTGGTCAAGTAATTACTTTTAGAGTAAAATATCTTATATTCAAATGGCATGCAGTAGAGAGTTCTTTATTAAACTTATGAAATTGTATATATTCAACAAACAAACGCCTTTTGGACCTTGCGGTATGTTCTTTTACCTGGGAGATAAAAATGTCTAGTCATCAGCTTTCCGCCGAAGAGCTTCATTATTGTTGGGATAATTCAATTCCACCTCGTTTGGAAATAGAATCAGGAGATACGGTCCTTTTTGAAACTCGCGATGCCAGCGATACCCAGGTCCAACCGGGCATCACGATTGAAAAATATTCCAATTTGTCTTTTAAAGGTCACCCCCTTACCGGGCCGGTTTTTATCAAAGGGGCAAAACCCGGTGATGTACTGGAAATTGAAGTCCTAAATGTAAATACGGCCAGTTACGGTTGGACTGGTTTCCGCCCTGGGGCAGGGCTTTTACCCAAAGATTTCAGCCAGCCCTTCTTTCACATCTGGGACTTGAAACAGTCCAGGGGAAATGGCAATTGGGCCGAGTTTGTAGAGAATATAAAAATACCGCTGGCTCCCTTCTGTGGGGTTATGGGCATAGCCCTGCAAGAACCCGGTATCTTTAGCACTACCCCACCCAGGGCTGTTGGTGGTAATATGGATATACGGCAATTGAACGCGGGCAGCAAATTATGGCTGCCGGTCCAGGTCGAAGGTGCGCTTTTCTCGATAGGGGATTTACACGCAGCCCAGGGTGATGGCGAGGTTTGCGTTACGGCCATTGAAACTGGCGGTGAAGTGGCTATCCGCTTCAACCTGCGACGGGATAAATCCATCCAGGAACCGCGCTTCTGGACTACCGGGACCGGCCCCAGCCAGCTTGAGCAAAAAGGCTACTTTGCGACTACTTCGCACGCGCCCGACCTCTTTTTTGCCAGCCAACAAGCCGTCCGATATATGCTCGAACACCTGATGGATAACTATCATCTATCGGCGGAACAGGCTTATATCCTGTGCAGCGTTGCGGTTGACCTGAAAATTAGCCAGATTGTAGACGGACCAAACTTCACGGTTAGCGCCTTTATGCCGAACGCTATTTTTAATAACTAATCGGCTGGCCGAGCTAACATGACAGCATAGAAAGTGGAGTTAACATGAGTCATCCTGTTGATGTGAAAAGCGAAGTTTTACGATTGACCAAGGAAGGGGGCATCAAACAAGTCCGCTTCCTGTACTGCGATAATGGCGGCATTATCCGGGGCAAAGCCTGCGGCTACCAATCGCTGGCCGAACGAATGCACGGTGGTATTGGCCTGACCCTGGCAATGCAAGCCATGAACTCGCTGGACGAACTTCAGAAAGTCGAAGGAATTGGCGCGGTCGGTGAAGTTCGGTTAGTGCCGGACCCACGCACTTTTCGGATTTTGCCGTATAGTCCACGGGCGGCTGCTATGCTCTGCGATATGATGACCCTGGAAGGAATGCCCTGGGAACTCTGTCCCCGTTCCTTTCTCCGCCGAGTAGTAGACCAGGCCCGCTCGGAATTTGGCCTGACCATTATCGCCGCTTTCGAGCCGGAATGGTCGTTGGCCCGGCGCGGTCTGGACGGTTCTTACACCGCTATTGATGATAGCCTCTGCTTTAGCACTATTGGCATGACGACCCAGCAAGCCATGATTGACGAATTGTTGGGGGCTTTTGAAGCCCAAAATTTGAAAGTTGAGCAATATCATCCCGAACTGGCTCACGGTCAGCAGGAGTTGAGCATCAGCCCGGCCCGCGCCCTTGAAGCCGCCGACAACCAGCTTATCTATCGTGAAACCGTCCGTACTGTGGCCTGGAATCACGGCCTGTTTGCCTCATTCGCCCCCAAACCTTTCATCAATCAGGCCGGAAACGGCTGTCACATTCACTTGAGCGCCTGGACCGGCGACCATAGCGATAAAAATTTGTTCTATGACCCGGCTGACCCATACAGCCTGAGTGAAATCGGTTATTATTTTATTGGCGGCATTCTGGAACACTTACCGGCCCTGGTAGCCCTGACCTGTCCTTCGGTCAACAGTTACCGCCGCTTGCAGCCGCAATCGTGGTCTTCGGCCTATACCTGTTATGGGCCTGACAACCGGGAGGCAGCGGTCCGCATCGCTTCGACTCTCAAAGGCAAGGAAAGCAGTTCGATTAACCTGGAAATAAAGGCTTCGGACAACACCAACAACCCCTATCTGGCCCTGGGCGGAATTATTGCCGCCGGGATGGACGGAGTACGGCGAAAAATGCATCCGGGCGAGAAGTTGATGGTCCTAGTGGACCCGGCTACTATCCCGGAAGAAGAACGCCTGGAACGGGGCATCAAAGCGTTACCAACTAGCCTGGGCCAGGCTCTCGATGAGCTGGGAAAAGACGAGATTTTATTGGAAGCTTTAGGGCCGCTGCTGGCGAAAACTTATATCGCGGTCAAGCGTTCGGAGGAAAAGTCTTACGCCGCCCGCAGCACCGATTACGAGCTTAACCAGCATTTTTATAAATACTAATGATGCTAGATATAACTGATATTGCCGCGATAGATAATCACTGTCACCTGCCTCTGGACGAAGCTGCTCCGCGCCAGGCGGCAGGACTGGCCCGCTTTTTTACCGAGGCCAGTATTCCCCAGGTGCTAGAAGAACAGACTCCCCACAGCCTTTTCTTCCGCCGGGCCATTCGCGACCTGGCGGCTGTGCTGGGCCTGGAAGGGGCGGCTCTGGTAGACCGTGAAGGTAACTTACAGGTTGAAGCGGTCCTGGCGAAACGGGCCGAGTTCGCGCCGAACGACTGGTTCCGGTTGATGATCGAAAAGGCTAATTTAGCGGCGCTCTATACCGATATGGGCTACCCCCGCAGTGGCGGCTGGACGGTTGAAAAGGCTCAGTCCGTGGTAAGTTCGCTCGAAAAGCCCCCGATTATTCGCTCAATCCTGCGAATCGAGCGCATCCTGGAAGATTTAATTACCAAGTCGGCCACCTTTGAACAATGCGAGGAAGCTTTGCGGGAGATTATTCGGCAGGCCCGAAGTCATGGTGCCGTCGGTTTGAAAAGCATCATCGCTTACCGTGTCGGCCTGGATATTCAGCCGGAAAATACTTCTAAAGCTCTGGCGACTCAGGCTTTCCTGAAATTGAAAGCTGAAGCCGACCGGACCGGTACGTTTGTGCGGGTGGCGGATAAAACCATGCTGGATTACATCGTGCTGGTGGCCCTGGAAGAAGCGGCCAGGGAGCAGTTGCCAGTCCAGTTTCATACCGGCTTTGGCGATACGGACGTAGATTTGGTCAAGGCCAACCCGGCATATCTAAAACCCATTTTCGAGAATCCGGCCCTGCGAAAAGCCCCGATAGTCTTGTTGCACTGCTATCCTTATATCCAGGAAGCTTCCTACCTGGCTGCGATGTACCCGCAGGTCTACCTGGATTTTTCGCTTTCGTCACCGCTGGTGGCATACGGCGGAGGCCGGGCTATTGAAGAAGCTCTCGGCCTGGCCCCGACCACTAAGATTCTCTACGCCAGCGATGCCTGGGGCGTGCCGGACATAATTTACCTGGGTTCGCTCCACAGCCGCAAAGTCCTGACGCATGTCTTGAACCGCTGGATTGACGGGGGCTGGATGGACAACCGCGAGGCCCGGCAGACCGCTTTAAATATTTTGCAGCTTAACGCTAAAAATCTGTATCAAGGGTAGAATTTACCTTTTGTGAGTTCTGGCCTTGGAAAACTATTATTGTACAGTCATTCCTGCGCAGATAAGAAATTCAGTGGAGGAAAATTGGGGTGGAGAGTCGAAGAAATTTAACAGGATATTTGTCACTCGATATAGAATTTGCTCATCGTCTCCTTAGCACTCTTACCAAAAAGAAAAAAGAGGTTCTGGTAGGGACAGAGCACTGGTTGAGGCATTAAACAAGCTTAAATTACTAGCCAAAAGTGCTTCAGAGGAGTTTTATAGGGAGACCCAAAAATTATATGCCCCGGTTCCCCGGAATTTATAAACCATCAAAGTAAAGTGGTGCAGTTGCAAAGTATAGCCAGCGAATTAGCGGCGGATATTACAACCCTTGAGCAGCTTTCAGGTCAAAGTCGCCAGGAAATATGGGTAGAGGTTACCAATTTAGCTGAAAACCAGGTAACTGCTCCTAAAGCGCAACTGGAAATTATCACCCAGACCTGGAGCGGATGGCAACCGAAGCAAGAATTTCCGGCCAAAAGGCAAATTGTTGAGCTTACTTCCGGTGAGCCATTCATTCTTCCATTCTATCAAGAGGATTCTCCTTTACCTTTTAAGCTCGCAAATTGCCAGAAGGAGGAGGTAGAATTGCACTGGGCCGGGTCGCACTCCTATGCTCCCTCCATCGTAGATAAGAAAGGAAAGATCAAGTTGTTCGGGACGATTGAACCTGTTAAATTAATGCTTGGGAAAGAAATTAGGCTGACCAGTCCAACAATGGATGCCGGGGTTTCATGGGTAATTAAACTACTTAAAGTAACTTTTTGAACAGAGTAATAAAAAATCGTCAGTTCAAAAAACATTTTATTCCTGATTAAAACTCAAATATATTTAGAGATTACCAAACCGTTTTCAAAAAGAAAGTCGGAACTATGGATATAGTTGACGCTCAGGTACATTTTAACCTGATTGGTGACCTGGAAGCCGGACTAGCCGTTATGGACGCGGTCGGCGTAAAGGCGCTGGTGTACGACGAATGGTGGGGGTTTGACGAGAAGTACCGCCTTACGCCCGGTTACAATATGCCGAATGGCGTTTTCAGGGCCACTAACCCACTGGCCGAGATTGCAGTCCTGAAACACCCCGACCGTTTCGCCGTGCTGAGCCGCTTCGACCGCAACGACCCTGAACTCGATTACCTGATGGGAAACTTCAAAACTCTGCCTAACCGCCTGGCAATCCGCATTGTACCGTGGACCCAGGAAGGCTTCGACCAGTTCGGCCAGGGTCTGGATGAGCCCATTTTCGCGGTGGCCCAGAAATACAACGTGCCAATTTTCGTCTTGATACCGGGCCGGACTCATTTACTTGAACCTTACTTGAAGAAATTCCCCGGTGTGCAGGTCATCGTGGACCACTGTGGGGTACCGATTTCAGGTACTTCAACCCCGGTCGACCCCTTTGAAGGTTTCGAGAAGGTGCTAAAGCTGGCCCATTACCCGAACGTCGCCCTGAAATGGTGCCACGCGCCGTTGTTGTCCTCGCAACCCTATCCCTACCCGGACCTACTGCCGGTGCTGGTGAAAGTGGTTGAAGCTTTTGGGCCGCAGCGGGTGATGTGGGCCAGCGACCACAGCCAGAGCAAGCATCATCACTCCTGGGCCGAGTCTCTGTTCTATATCCGTGATAGCACCGAATTTTCCGAAACGGATAAAGAATGGATTCTGGGCAAGAGCGTTCGCAGGGTGTTAAACTGGCCTCAACCAGCAAGCAAGTAAGGGAAGAAAATGTTAATTGACGAACAGGGCTTTTTGCCGATACACGACGGGAAATACAAAATCTGGTATCGCCGGATTGGAGGCGACCAGTCCACTCAAACGCCGCTTTTAGTGCTGCACGGCGGGCCGGGAGCGCTGCATAATTACCTCTTGAATCTGCAAGAACTGGCCTCGGAAGACCGCCAGGTTATTTTTTACGACCAGTTAGGCTGCGGCAATTCCGACATTCCAGATGACGATTCGCTCTGGCGAGTCGAGCGGTTTGTCGAAGAACTGGGCCTCGTAATCAAGGGGTTGGGCCTGGGAAAAGTGCATCTGCTGGGTCAATCCTGGGGCGGAATGTTAGCCATGGAATATACCCTTACTCAACCCGGCACTGTCGAGGGGTTAATCCTGGCGAATACCGTTTCCGATATGCGGCTGTGGGTCAGAGAGGCAAACCGCTTGCGGGACGAATTGCCAGCCGAAATCCAGGCCACCCTGCTCAAACACGAGGCCGAAGGTACGACCGACAGCGAAGAATACCAGACCGCAGTCCTGGCCTTTTACGACCGGCACGTCTGCCGGGTTCCCTGGCCGGATTATGTGGCCTACAGCATGAACCATATCCTGGATGGGCCGGTATACCTGTACATGAACGGGCCGAGCGAGTTTCACGTCATCGGAGTCATCAAGGATTGGAATGTAACTGCCCGGCTGGGCGAAATTAAGCTACCAACCCTGATTATTTCAGGCCGTTACGATGAATCCACCCCGGCCATCAACGAACTGCTGCTGAATGGCATCAAGGGTTCGGAATGGGTCGTGTTGGAAAATAGCTCACATATGGCCCATGTCGAAGAACCCGAAGCTTATTTTACTATCGTCCGGCAATTCCTGAACAAGGTTGAGTTGGCCGGAGTTTCCTGATGGGATTAATTTATGTATTACCAGACCCTTGGCCGGAAAACATTTAGCTTCAAAAACTTGAAGGTACTCCTGGCTAAAGCCACGCCCGAACGCTCCGGGGACCACCTGGCGGGCGTGGCGGCTGAGAATGCCGAGGAAAGAGTCGCGGCCCAAATGTGCCTGGCCGAAGTGCCGCTACATACTTTCCTGCAAGAGCCGCTCGTTCCCTACGAGGAAGACGAAGTTACCCGCCTGATTTTCGATACGCACAACCTGGCTGCCTTTAAGAAGGTCGGCCATTTGAATGTGGGCGAATTTCGCAACTGGCTGCTGTCGGACGAACGAACCAGCCTGGAATTAACCGACCTGGCCCCCGGCCTAATTCCCGAAATGGTCGCGGCTGTTTCCAAAATCATGCGGAACCAGGATTTAATTACGGTTGCCCGTAAGTGCCGCGTGATAACCCAATTTCGCAATACTATTGGACTGGAAGGGCGGCTATCGGCCCGCCTTCAACCTAACCACCCTACCGATGACCTCAAGGGGGTAGCCGCCTCGATTCTGGACGGGTTGCTTTACGGCTGTGGCGACGCGGTTATCGGCATCAACCCTGTAACAGATGACCCACGCGTAATGAGCGATATTCTAAAGATGGTGGACGATTTGCGCCAGCGTTTCGAAATCCCCACTCAATCCTGTGTCCTGGGTCACGTGACCACTCAGCTTGAAGCCCTCCAACACGGCGCACCTATAGACCTGATTTTTCAATCTATCGCCGGGACCGAAGCCGCCAACCGCAGCTTTGGTATAAACTTGCGGCTGTTGCAGGAAGCGCGTAATGCCGCCCTCGCGCTAGGCCGGGGTACGCTGGGACATAATGTGATGTATTTTGAAACTGGTCAGGGCAGCGCCCTCTCGGCGGAAGCCCATCACGGCATGGACCAGCAGACTTGCGAAGCCAGAGCCTACGCGGTGGCCCGCCATTTCAAGCCGCTACTTGTCAACTCGGTGGTCGGGTTCATCGGCCCGGAATATCTCTTTAACGGCAAGCAAATTCTACGGGCGGGCCTGGAAGACCATTTCTGCGGCAAGCTTCTGGGGCTGCCGATGGGTTGCGATGTGTGCTATACCAACCACGCCGAAGCCGACCAGGACGATATGGATAACCTGCTGACCTTGTTAGGGGTGGCAGGTTGTTCCTATTTCATGGGTGTACCGGGGGCCGATGATGTGATGCTCAGTTATCAAAGTACCTCCTTTCACGACCTGCTTTACCTGCGCTCGGTCCTGAAGTTGCGTCCGGCCCCTGAATTCGAGGAATGGTTGCTGCGTATGGGTATCACCGATGAAGGGGGCGAACTGAATAAGTTAGACTTTCAGAATCAGCTTATGCGAAGTTTGCCGGAGTTTACCGGTAGCCGGTAGGTAGTTGAGGGGTTTGAACCTATTCACTAAACACGTACTTATTTAGGTTCAGATTTGAATTGGTGAAATAGATTTTAAGAAAGTTGTTTTGTGGCAGATGAAAACGCCTCTGAAATAACCGGAGATTCTAACCCTGTAGAACAAGCCGGGAAGCTAACCAGGCTCGGACAGGATACGGCTGTAATTCAGAATCCCTGGCGGTCGCTCAGGCAATTTACCCCGGCTCGGATTGCTCTGGGCCGGACCGGCCACAGTCTGCCTACCAACGAACTTTTGAATTTCCAACTGGCCCACGCCCAGGCCCGTGATGCTGTCTATACTGAGTTCGACCCGACCTCTTTGGTCTGCCAGCTAGAAGAAAAAGGCTATCCAACCTTGCAAGTGCATAGCCAGGCCGTCAACCGCGCAACCTTTTTGCAACGTCCTGACCTGGGCCGCCGCCTCTCTCTCCAATCGAGCCAGCTTCTAAAAGAATATGCCGTCCAGAATAAGCAAACTTCTGGCCTGATATTTGTCCTGGGTGACGGTCTTTCGGCTCAGGCCATTCACCGTCATGCTGTGCCGGTCCTCGACCTGACCGCAATAGCTCTAAAAGAGGCTGGCTGGACCATCGGACCGGTTGTGATAGCTAACCAGGCGCGGGTGGCCCTGGGTGATGAAATCGGCCACCTCCTGGGAGCCGAGCAGGTCGCCATCCTGATTGGAGAACGGCCCGGCCTGACTACAGCCGATAGCCTGAGTATCTACCTGACTTATAATCCTTATGGGGGCCGGTTGGAGTCCGAACGAAACTGCATTTCCAATGTTCGCCCCGAAGGTCTGGTTTACGAAGCGGCCAGTTCCAGCCTGGTAGATTTAATTACTCGCGCCCACCTGTTCAAATTCAGCGGCGTGCGCTTGCGAGAGTAAACCGGCGAGTTTGCAATAAAATAATAAAAGCAGTAAGTTTTGATGTTGAAGGTCAAAAACTTACCGAATGTGCCGTAATACCCCCAACCTTATTTGCCTTACAGAAACCATTATAGAAGCCTAATATTTAGGCAAAATTAGAAAATTATGTGAAATTTCTCATTATCTCTGACATAGGGAAGTGTTTGGTCAGCCAAAGGAAAAGTCGTTAAGCTCGTTAGTGGCAAAGTAAAGCGGAGTTGTGCGCCAGGATATATAATGAACTTCCTTTTGAATTTTTAATTGGACTCTTAATAATAAGGATTTTTAGATTATATGGCCCAGGATAAAAAGACGGCAACTTCCCAGACTTTAATAAACGATAACCAGATTACTCGCCGGGCGGCGGCCAGCTTGAGCCTTAACCCGGCTTCGGCCCTGAAGGCGCTCGAACTTCTGGATGGCGGCGCGACCATACCCTTTATTGCTCGTTACCGCAAGGAAGTAACCGGCAACATGGACGAAGAACAGTTGCGCCAGCTTCAAAAACTGGTGACTTACGAGCGCCAGATGGCCGAACGCAAAGCCGAGGTGCGCGAGGTAATTGAGAGCCTGGGTAAGCTGACCGCCGAACTGGCCGTCGGGTTGGAGCGGGCCGTTTCTTTGCAGGAAATAGAAGATTTATACCTGCCCTACCGGCCCAAGCGCCGCACACGGGCCTCGATAGCACGTGAGAAAGGTCTGGAACCGCTGGCTGACCTGATGCTGGCCCAGAAAACTTACCAGGGGAAACCGTCCGACTATGCCCGGCGCTTTCTCAATGCCGACAAAGGCGTTGCCACGGTGGAGGAAGCCCTGGCCGGGAGCCGCGACATTCTGGCCGAAAGAATTTCCGAGAACGCCGAGTTGCGCCGCCGAATTCGGGAGCAGTTGCGCCGCCAGGGCGTGGTTCAGGCCGGGCTGGCTAAAGGAGCTAAAGACGAAGCCCGTAAATACGAGCAGTATCACGATTATAAAGAGCCGCTGAACCGCTTACCGCCTCACCGGGTACTGGCCCTTAACCGGGGTGACAAAGAAGGTGTTCTCAGTGTCAAGCTGAACCTGGAAGGCAACCAGACCGAGCAAATCGCAGCCCGGCTCTACCCACCGGACAGCCGCTCGATTTTTAAAGACGAACTGCAAGCCGCTATTGAAGATAGCCTCAAACGCCTGGTGCTGCCTTCCATCGAAAACGAAGTGCGGACCGAACTAACCGAATCGGCTGAAAAACATGCCGCCCGGATTTTCTCGGCCAACCTGCGCCAGTTGCTCTTACAGCCGCCCATTCTAAACAAGGTCGTGCTGGGGATTGACCCCGGCTTTCGGACCGGCTGCAAAGTAGCTGTAATTGACCCAACCGGCAAGCCCATCGCGGTTAACCTGACCATCTTCCCCCACGAACCCCGCAACGATTGGGCCGGGTCGAAGAAACTTTTACTGGATTTAATTGCCCGCTACAGGGTAGAAATCCTGGCAATCGGCAACGGCACGGCCAGCCGCGAAACCGAAACCCTGGCCGCCGAGGTTATCGCGTCTTGTCCAACCCCGCGCCCAGCCTATGTTATGGTTAGTGAGGCGGGCGCATCGGTCTACTCGGCCAGCGAGTTAGCCCGTCAGGAGTTCCCTGACCTGGACGCGACCCAGCGCGGCAATATCTCGATAGCCCGCCGCCTGCAAGACCCCCTGGCCGAACTGGTCAAGATTGACCCCAAAAGTATAGGAGTAGGGCTTTACCAGCACGATGTTGACCAGAAAGCCCTTGAAGAAGCCCTCGGCGAAGTTATCGAATCCTGCGTGAACTTTGTCGGGGTGGACCTTAATACGGCCTCGGTGGCTCTCTTGCGACACGTTTCAGGTATTAACAGCAAAGTTGCCGGGGCGGTCGTAACCTACCGAGAGAAAAACGGAGCTTTCCGCAGCCGGGTCGAGTTGCGAAAAGTGCCGGGTCTGGGCGACAAAACTTTTGAACAGGCTGCCGGTTTTCTTAAAATTCGGGACGGCAAGGAGCCGTTGGACAATACAGCCATCCATCCCGAAAGCTATCCGGCCACTCAAAAACTCCTCAAATCGCTGGCGATAGATTTGTCGGCGGGTTCCCCGGCGGTGATAAAGGTCAAGGAATTTCGTAAGACCGCCGGGAGTGATGACCACACGCTGGAAGACCTGGCCCGCCAGTTGGGCCTGGGTATACCAACCCTCAAAGACATCCTGGATAACCTTGAAAAACCGGGCCGCGACCCTCGCGAAAGCTTACCGGCCCCCATTTTACGACAAGATATATTGAAGCTGGAAGACCTTGCTCCGGGGATGGTCCTGAAGGGGACCGTCCGAAACGTGATTGATTTCGGGGTTTTCGTAGACATTGGGGTGAAACAGGACGGCCTGGTCCATATTACCGAAATGAGCGACCGCTACGTCAAACATCCCCTGGAACTAGTCAGCGTGGGCGATATTATCGAGGTGAAAGTCTTGCAGATTGATGGGAAAAGAGGTCGGATTAGCCTGAGCATGAAGCAGGTATAAAGTTCTTCTCGCCCTGCAATTTCGCGAGAACTACTAACTGGCTAAATTATTAAATGTTTAGCGCCTGTCATATAACCAGTGAATGTAGTAAATTTTTTAAGGTATTTTCGGGTTCGCTACAAAGACCTGAGTGAGGCGGCGAAACCTGGATAATGGTGCTGCGGGGCGCGACCAGCCAGTGGAAGC
>JAYSYV010001114.1:0-3803 GCA_043727245.1 Chloroflexota bacterium
CGAGAATTTTGAATATGCCGGTCGCCTGGTCCAGGCCGGTATCAGCGCCGAATACCATATTTTCCCCGGCGCATTTCACGGTTTTGAATTGTTTGCCCCAGAATCCGTTCTTGGAAAAAGAGCCCTTGTGGAATACGGCGCGGTGCTTAAACGCGCTCTTTATAAATAATCTTACTGCTCAAGATTGAACCTGCATCAAAATTATAAGGAGATGGATAATGAAGATTGAGGAACGGGTAGACTCCGAGCTTTTGCCAATCCTGGCGACTTTGACCGAGTTTAACGAATTTCCAGCCGACCTGACAACCGCTCGCCGGACCCAGACCGAGGCGATGGCCGCTCTATCTCAGGCCAATTCGGCCACCGATGTACTTATCGAGGAACGCAACCTGCCCGGTCCCGAAGGCACGCACGAATTTATGGTGCGGATTTATTCGCCATTTCCAAAACCGCCCACCAGTTTGCCCGTCATTATCTGGGCGCACGGCGGCGGCTTTGTAGTGGGCCATCCTGTCGAGCATGATAATGTCGCGATTAACTTTGTCAGGCTGGCAAATTGCGCGGTCGTGTCGGTAGATTACCGCCTGGCCCCCGAAAATCCCTTTCCGGCTGGGATAGAGGATTGCTATACTGCTCTGCAATGGGTGGCCTCAAACGGCCCTGAACTGGGCTTTGATGCTTCTCGGATAGCGGTCGGCGGCTACAGCGCCGGTGGTTCGCTGGCGGGCGGGTTGGCTTTGTTAGCTCGTGACCGGGGCGGTCCGAAACTGGTCTTGCAGATGCCGCTGTGCGCCTGCCTGGACGACCGCCACCTGACACCTTCCGCCCAGGAAATTACCGATGGCCGGGTCTGGAGCCGCGCTATTTCCGAAAACGCCTGGAACTTTTATCTGACTGGCCTTGACCGGGCTACAACCTCGCCTTACGCCGCTCCGGCCAGGGCTACCGATTTAGCCGGTCTGCCTCCGGCTTATTTTGGTATCGGGGAATTGGATTTGATGCGTGACGAAAATATTGACTACGCCAACCGACTGATGCAGGCCGGAGTCAGTACCGAGTTACATATTTTCCCGGGAGCTTTTCACGGTTTTGAATTGTTTGCCCCAGAGTCTGAGATCGGCAAGCGGGCGCTTCTGGAATACGGGGCAGCCCTTAAAAGGGCTTTTAAGACCAAAGAGTAGTTAATGGATTAAAGCCGGAGTAGGGCCGTTCCAGTTTGCAGAGCGGCCTGTACCGCGGGGGTTTCAGCCACGTCCTTGAAAGCCTGTAGCGGTTGGGGCGGTACTTCGGGCGGCCGTAAGACTCGCTGCCACCACCCGGCATCGTGCCAGGCCCCCAGCTTGAACCCGACTTGCCGGTAAACCCCCAGCGGCTTGAAGCCAACCGCCTCGTGCAGCCCCACGCTGGCGGCGTTGGGCAAGGCTATACCGGCAAAGGCGTTGTAAAGGCCCTGCTCGGCCAGAATGAGCATCAGGGCGGTATACAGGGCTTTACCGATACCTGTGCCGCGAGAACCTTCATTGACATAGGCTGAAACGTCCACGGCCCACTGATAGGCTGCCCGTTCGCGGTGCTTGCTGGCGTAGGCATAGCCGATGACCTCGCCCTGATTTTCGCAGACCAGCCAGGGGGAGTTTTCGAGGGTCTTCTTGATGCGCTGCTCGATTTCGGCGACCGTAGGCGCTTCCAGTTCAAACGAAATAATTGTATTTTCTACAATTGGCGCGTAAATAGCCTGGATAAAGGCCGCATCTTCGCGGGTAGCTACTCTAATTAAGGCTGGCATAATTTAACCCTTGTAAAACGATAAATAAGAATAACGAAAAAGGCGGGGTTTTTGGCCCCACCTTTTTACTTGCTTCGGCTTCGGAATTAGCTTAAGAAAAGCATTTCCCGGTATTTGGGGAGCGGCCAGAGTTCGTCGGCAATAACTTCTTCCAGATAGTCGGCAACTTCCCGGATAGAAAGCATTGCGGGCATAATGTCGCTGGCGAAGAAGGCGGCTTTGGCCGGTAAATCCTCGATGCTTTCGGAAGCTTCGGACTTATGGCTCAGGTTAGCCAGACCTTCCTGTAGGCGGTTGATGGCGGTGGCGACATTAATCAGTTCTTTGGTCTGCTCGGAGCTATATTTTTCTCCCAGCACGTCCTTGAGCTTTTTAATCGAGGTCGCCAGGTTTGCCTGGTGCTGGAAAGCGGCCGGTAAAACCATTGAACGAACTATGTCCTTGAGTGCGTGGACTTCGATTTCTATATCCTTGACATAGCGTTCGAGGTTGACGTGGTAACGGGCTTCGACTTCTTCTTTGGTGAAAACGCCGCTCTTTTCAAAGAACTCCAGGGCGCTCGGTTCCACCATCTGGGCCAGGGCTTCCGGCGTTTTGGCGAGGTTCAATAACCCCCGGTGGGCGGCTTCCTCGACCCATTCCTGGGAATAGCCGTTACCTTCAAAACGAACGTTCTTAGTCTCTATGACTGCCTCTTTAACCACTTCCAGTACGGCTTTATTAAATTCCATACCGCCCTCAATCTTCTGGCTGAGAGAAGCGGAGAGTTCATCCAGGGCTTCCGCCGCAGCGGCGTTCAGGTAGGCCATCGGAATAGAAACCGAAGCCGACGAAGCGACAGCCCGGAACTCGAACTTGTTGCCGGTAAAGGCAAAAGGCGAGGTACGATTGCGGTCGGTATAGTCGCGGGCAATATCCGGCAATTGGGAAATACCCAGGGCAATCAGGCGTTCTTGCGAATTTTTGTCTGAGGCTTCGCCTTTCTCGATTTTGTCGAGAATACTGGTAAGTTGTTCGCCCAGGAAGGCCGAAATGATAGCCGGAGGCGCTTCGTTTGCGCCTAAGCGGTGGTCGTTACCGGAACCGGCGATAGCCGCCCGCAAGATACCGGCGCGTTTGTGGACCGCCTTGAGGGAGGCCACCAGGAAGACCAGGAATTGCAGGTTTTCGCTGGGGGTCTTGCCCGGTTCCAGCAAGTTGTTACCCAGGTCATCGCTCAACGCCCAGTTATTATGCTTGCCGCTGCCGTTAATTCCAGCGAAAGGTTTTTCGTGCAGTAGCAGGGCCAGGTCGTGGCGGCGGGCTACCGTTCGCAGCATTTCCATGGTCATCTGATTGTGGTCAGCCGCGATATTGACCTCTTCAAAAATAGGGGCAGTCTCGTACTGGCTGGGGGCAACCTCGTTGTGACGGGTTTTCATCGGCACACCCAGCTTATAGAGTTCAAATTCAACTTCCTGCATAAAGGCCATGATGCGGTCTTTAATTGTGCCGAAGTAATGATCTTCCAGTTCCTGGCCTTTAGGCGGCTTGGCTCCGATTAGGGTTCGACCGGCTGAAATCAGGTCGGGGCGGAGCGAGTAGAAAGCGTAGTCAATCAGGAAGTATTCTTGCTCGGCTCCCAGAGTCGGGACAATTCTTTGAGCTTTGCTGCCAAAAAGCTTGAGCAGTTTAAGGGCGCTGTTGTTCAGCGTAACCATCGAGCGAAGCAAAGGGGTCTTATTATCCAGAGCCTGGCCGTGGTAAGAGATAAAAACCGAAGGAATACACAGGGTTTTGCCGTTGGGATCTTCGGTGATAAAAATCGGGCTGGAAGCATCCCAGGCGGTGTAGCCGCGAGCTTCAAAAGTGGCCCGCATGCCGCCGGAGGGAAAGCTGGAAGCGTCCGGCTCGCTCTGGATTAGCTGGGAGCCGCTGAAGCGTTCAATTACCGAGCCTTCATCGTCAAAAGACATAAAAGCATCGTGTTTTTCGGCGGTCAAACCGGTCTGCGGTTGGAACCAGTGGCAAAAGTGGG
>JAYSYV010001115.1:0-3801 GCA_043727245.1 Chloroflexota bacterium
TGGCAAGAGACCAAACGGATGTTCTGATATACCTCCCACGGTTTTGTCTGGTCTCCTTGTAAAAAACAAAAGGGTAATACTGGTCAGTTTTGCCCTCTATTTTGTACTATAATAGATTAAATAACCTGTAAATTCCATGGGAAAATAGAAGGTGCTATTAGATGCAGCGCAGTGCAGTTATTTACAATTCTGATGGAACGCAACCGGCTCTGAGTAATCAACAATGGACTGATTATTTACGCGATGGCTTCCTTGAACTCGGCCCTATTCTCTCTTCGGAAGAAGTTACGCTTCTTTGCGAGCGCGCAGACGAGCTTGCGTTAGGAAAAGCGCATAACCCAAAAGTCAAAATGCAATTGGATACCGGGGGTAGTTTTGAAGACATACCGGAAGTTATGTCAAACTTTTCCAGCCCTACACTCCTCTATCGCAAGGTAGAGGGTCTTGAGTTTGACCCTTTGTTTTCGGAACTTTTGAAGCGACCCCTGTTTGCCGAAATTTGTGCCAATCACTATGGTCCTCATTCGCCGGTTTCCCTTTTTCAAGCGCAGGTAATGAATAAACCAGCCGGACAGGGTACCTACCTTCCCTGGCACCAGGATGGCGGCGATATCTGGAGGTTGGACCGCGACCCCCTGGTGACAATCTGGATTGCCCTTGACCTAGCAACGCGGGCAAACGGTTGTGTCGAGGTATTACCCGGCTCTCACCGGCTTGGTCTGCTCAGTCAGTTTGGAGGTAATCTTTCCGAAGAAAATATCGCCCGTTATTGTACCCCCAACGAAGTGCTGCCTCTTGAGGTAAAAAGTGGTCACGGTTTGTTGATTAATAACTGGCTGATTCACCGTTCGGGTGTTAATCCCTCAAAAATGCCCCGTCGGGCTTTTACGGCGTGCTATATGGATGGACGTACTCTAGGTTCGCTTACCGGCAATAGTTACCCGTTAGTATTTGGCGAAGATGGCCCGCATCTTGACTCTATTTACATTAATTATCTGCGAAACGAACATCAAGCTTTGGCTCAGAAAGTACAAATAGCCGAGGAATATGCCAAAAGTCTTGAGGTTGAGAATGAAAAGTTGCGTCAGATGTTCAAAGAAGTTGAGCGTTACGCCAAATCGCTTGAAGCGGCCCGAAATAGTTAAAGGTGAATTTCTTTATGAAACAGACGCCACCCTTTTTCAGCTAATCGCTCGGCAATCTTCATAGCTCTGCCAATAGCCTGGTCCATGTCATAATAGCGGTAATCACCAAGTCTTCCACAAATAAATAATTTCGAAACGGCCATTGCTTTTTCCAGATACCGCCGATAAAGGTCGGCATTTGTTTCGTCCGGGAATGGATATTCGTAATGCTGTGGGTTGGAAGGAGTAAAGGCGGTCTCACGGGTAATAACGGTACCCTTTATACCTTTAATCGTTTCAGGCTCCATCATGTGTTTCCATTCAAGGGTTCGAATATAGCTACCATTATTGAAATTAGGGTTATTTATCTGGGCGTACGACTGGTAAAAATTTGTATCCGCCAGATAAATATTTTCCCGTTTTTGCCCTCTGTATAAAAGCTTTCCCAGCTCAAAATTGAAATATTCATCAATTGGCCCGGTAAAAACCAGAGTGTTTCGAGGTTCGAACTTATTCTTATCCTTTAAGTAATCAAAACTTAAAATAACAGGGACTCCTTCCAACATATTCTTTATTAAGGTGGTGTACCCTTTTTGTGGAAGTCCCTGGTATTTGTGGTGAGGCGTAAGAAAAGGGTTATCATCTTTACGAATATCAAACCTTTTTACAAGCTGGGTGGAAAGATTTGGTGCTGCCACTCCCCACTGTTTCTCAGAATAACCCTTTACAAATTTTTCGTATACTACACGGGGCATTAAAGCCAAACAGGCTTCCTCAAAATTGGTTGGCGCGCCAGTGAATTCAAGCGATAAGAAATTGCCCAACAGGCGTTTTATATAACTGGAACTGATAGGCCAATTTTCCAGGTGTCCATCTACCAGGGTTTTAATTTGAGCGTTATATGTATAAAATTGAGAAAATCGAGTAACAAATTCCCAAATTATTTCAGAGGATGTGCGAAAATAATGCGGCCCGTAGGCGTGAATTCTTATCCCGCTTTCGTGAACATAGTCATATATGTTCCCTCCTATATGACTACGGCGCTCCAAAACCACTACTTTAAACCCCTTATCACTAAGTAAGCGGGCAATAGTAGCACCTGTAAGACCTGAGCCTACGATTACAAAATCAAATTGCATTTAGAAGTGCGAGTTAGAATAAATTGCTATAACTTTTTGCATTTTCACAGAATCTTGCAGAATGAGAAAATTGCAGAATAACTATTAATACTTTATTATTCTAAACGAACTGCTACCAAAAGTCGAACCCAATCCCTTGATTTGATGACTAAAAATAAACCTTTGATAAGTGTAATAATACCTTGCTATAACCAGGCACGCTTTCTATCGCAGGTATTGGATAGTGTACTGGCCCAGACCTACAATGAAATTGAAATAATCGTTATAAACGATGGTTCGCCAGATAATATTCAAGAAGTGATGCAGCCATACCTGGCTAACCCTAAAATTAAGCTACACGACCAGTTGAATCAAGGTCTTTCCGCCGCCAGAAATACGGGTATCAGGCTGTCGCAGGGGGAATATATTCAGTTTATCGATTCTGACGATTGGATTGGCCCCCGTAAATTTGAAACGCAAATCGTAGCTCTGGAGGCGGATAAATCGGCCGGTCTTTGTTATTGCGATTTTTATTATTATTACGAAGATACGGGCGTGTTGAAAGAAATGTCTTCCAATTATTTTGGCTTTCTTGAAGAAGACCCTTTGAGTGTGTATTGGATTAAGTCAATTTTCCCGCCCAATGCTATACTCATAACGCGAGAATGGGTTGAACGTGTTGGTGATTTCAGGTCTGATTTACAGGTGGCGGAAGATGTTGATTATTGGTTGCGTGCTATGGCCCAGGGCTGCAAACTTCTCTATGTCCCAGGATATCAGGCTTATTATCGCCAGCACTCTTCCAGCCTCACAAAGGTTAAAGCCGGTGAGGAACTGGTAAATTCTTTTATCAATATACGTCTTCACATTATTCAAAATTACCCGCTTCTTGCCGCGCGAGCCAGTGAACTGGGGTTCGAGAAATTATTAAAGAAGCTCGATGAGAAAGAATGGGCATTGAATGGACTAAAAGGAGAATTGGACTCCGCAAAGGCGCAAATAGCACAAAAAGAAGCCGATTTAGAAACATTGCAGGCCAGTTATGAAGAACACGTGGCAAGTGCGGACTACCACTATAAAAAGCTGGAAACAAGGTTTAGAGAAATTGAAAGTTATGCTCTAAATCTGCAAAAAGAACTAGAAAGGTATACCGAAAAAGGAAATTAGCCTTCCAGGTTATTTTCCTGGTTGTGTTGCAAAAAATATGGTTGTAGGAAAAAGGTCGCGATACGCCAGTAAAATGAGAGGATTAAGCCACTAGACCAAAGGCTTGATGAATAAACTGGACCTGATCCAGGATATTTCCTTTTTCTATACCCTTAATTTGCCCCTTTCTTATCATATTCATAACCTCATACCCTCGTAAAGTGGCCCAGGCTGTCTTGTAAAGAATAAAACCTAGCCCTGGTTTCACCCTCCTTTTTATAAAACGATGGTCCTGTTCGACAATATTGTTGAGGTATTTAATCAGGGATTCCGGCCAAATTAAGAAGACGTAACTAGACATAGAAAGCAGTTTGTGTTAAGCTTAGCTGGATTGAACTACCCAAATCCAAATT
>JAYSYV010001116.1:0-3800 GCA_043727245.1 Chloroflexota bacterium
GAGCCTTATTTTGGCCGAAAGGGTACTACCTGTAGTTCTAAATTGAGACGCTTTGTCTATAAGTGGTAGTCATTTCGATTACTCCGACAGGCTGCTAGCATCGTTTTCTTTACGGCGGCCTTATCGGTCAAAACGGTCTTTAAGGCCATCACCGGCACTTTCCCATCGGGAACGCCGAGCGGCAGTACGGAAGGAATTAGTTCTTCAAGCACCACCGGGTCCGGGTTTACCAGTTAAGCTGGCAGTAAATTGTGTTGGTAGCGACCCAGAACAATCAAAATAATCAAAGCACCACCGGACGCAACCAGGGCGGCTTTGGTGATGTCCATCGGTGGATTTATGGGAACTGATACCAGTTTAACCGCTACCCAGGCTGCCGAGATGGTCAACCAGAGTCAGGTGCGCTTCTTCCTGGTCGGCAGCGGGAACAGCCGGGGTGGGTTGGGTTCGGGAGCCGGTACTACCTCGGTAAATAGCTGGGTCCAGCAGCAATGTACCGTAGTTATAACTCAAGCCTGTGGAACACCACTTCTACCGCTGCCACCACCACGACTGGCGGGCAGCAGTTCCAGATGGGCGGGACTCAATAGCAGCAGTTGTATGATTGCGGGTGATTGCGCGGCTTGATAGGGCGTGCTAAACTGCCAGGGTTTTCTTCTTTTATCCGATTACAAAATCATTAAAATCAGATAGCGAGGTTAGCGATGGCTATAGCTCCCGGTGAAAACCCGAATTCTGCCAGCACTATGCCAGCCAGGTTTAGTTTGCCGGTCGAACCGGTGGCCCTTGCGCCAAAACCGACCAATGGATTTTGGGCCACTTTCTCCTGGGCGCTCTATGATCTGGCTAACACGATCTATAGCGCCGCCGTAGTGAGCGTCTACTGGCCCGCTTTTATCAAAGATGACTTGAAAGTAAATGACATCTTTTATGCCCTGCCCGCCGCACTGGCCGCTTTGCTGGTAGGCATCTTTAGCCCCCTGATGGGCCGAATTTCAGACCGGGGCGGCAACCGCATGACCTGGCTGTTATGGAGTACCGTTTTGAGTGTGAGTGCGCTCTTTTTAATGGGTATTTTCCCGGTGTTGGGTCTGGCTGTGCTGCTGTTTATAGCCGCCAATAGCGCCTACCAGGCCGCCCTGATGTTTTATGACGCGCTCCTACCCAGCGTCAGTTCACCTAAAAACTGGGGCAAGGTCAGCGGCCTGGGTGTCGGGCTGGGCTACCTGGGCGGCATCATCGGCTTTTTGCTGGTTCCAGTCATTACCGGGATTATTTTTGGCAAAGGGCCGGATGGCGAAATCGTCAATTCCAATACTTTCCTGGTGACAGCCATCATGTACGCCTTGCTATCAATCCCTTGCCTGCTGTTCGTGAAGGAAAAGAAATATACCAGGAAACCGGATATGGTCAAACTTAGCTGGCGCAATTCGCTAACCCAGACCTGGCAAACCATCCAGCAAGCCCGCCAGTATCCCGGTCTTTTTATTTTCCTGCTTTCCAATTTCTTTTATTCCGACGCGGTTAACACCGTAATTGTGGCAATGGGAATTTATTCGACCCAGGTAATCGGCTTTACTTCCGGCGAGCGCAATAATTTCCTGGCCTTTTCAACTATTTTCGCGGTGGTTGGCTCCTTCAGCTTCGGCTACCTGACTGATAAACTTGGCCCCAAGAAAAGCTTGAATTTCTCGTTAATGTTATGGGTATTTGTTTTTATATTCGCGATTGCGACCCCACCGGCCACCCTCTTTTTCTTCGTAGGTGGTCCATTGGCCGGGATCGCCCTGGGCAGCGTCTGGGTAACGGCCCGGACCCTGATGATCGAGCTAACACCACCCGACCGGCTGGGCGAGTTCATGGGCATTTACAACCTGACCGGCAAATTTTCAGGCGTAATCGGGCCGCTGGTCTGGGGTCTTACATTATTCATATTCGACCCGGCGGCGGGCTGGGGCAAAACCGGTTACCAGATAGCGGTCGCCTCGCTGCTCGTCCTGATAATCATTGGATTCGTCCTGCACCAGCGCGTGCCGGTTACGAATCGCCGCACACGTGGAGAAGAATATGTACAGGCAGAGCTTCCTGTATTATAATGAATTAAATTGAACTATGACGCTCTACTCTAATATTTGTGCTTGCGACACTGTGATCCTTTTTCTAGCTCTATTATAAATTGTCTTATTTTTTGTAACACTTAAATTTCGCGCAAAAATGAGCGAAAGGCATTTAGACAGGCTCAGATTAAGCGTTCTTTAACAATTTAATAAATAGATAAAGACCCCTAATCGGTTAAGATAGGTTTTCCAGAACACTAACTTAACCAAAAAGGAGCCTTTACCATCAACAAGCTTACCAAATCCAAAGTTAAATTGCATTCCGAACATCACCTTTCTTCACCCGTAGAATCGGGTTAATGTATGTCTTGCCGTTCTGAATGACCTGGTAGGTCAACATATCGGCCTTCTTACCGTTTAGAATTTCAAAACTGGCCGGTCTGGTCACGATCTCGAAAGGGGCGGTAGCATCAAAAACGGCCAGGGCTCCTTCACGGCCGGGCAGATTCAGAGGGGTAATGAAATTTCCCAGTTTTGTAGGGTCTAAAACCTGTACCCCTGAATTGGAACCGGAGCTGACTCCCGGACCGGAGTTAATGGTAGCCGTAGTAGTTAGAGCCTGTTGAGTGGCATTGTTGCCACAGGCGGTGAGGATGGCTCCGATACCACCGGCAAGGACGACTAAGCCACTCAGCCCTGAATACTTCAAAAATCGCTTTCTATTCATACTTGTAAACGACGCTTTCTGATCAGAACCTATAAATTGCTATTAGGCAAATGTGCTAGATGAAAAGAAACAAAGCATATTAACACTATCTGAATAATTTAGATAAGTTCTGGAAAAGCCAAACCTCTAATTTGCAAAAGATTGGTCTTGCCCGGTAGCTGATTGAGGTAGATACACAAGGTATGGGCGGTCAACTTCGTATAAAGACGACTGATCAGACCCCAAAAACCGTGGGCATAGTTCTCCTCGATATTAAATTGTTCGGTCAGTTGCACGTTGACCGTTTCTACAATTTGACGGAAGTGGTTGTGCAACCACTGGTAAGCGGCACTTACCTGCTTTTTCTGATTGGACTTTGGTAGCGTCACGAGTTTGACCTGATTGTAATCAGCTAAAGCTTGGGCAATTGCGGCACTGATATAAGCTTTGTCGGCCAGTACTTCGAGATTATGGTGCCTTTCTAAAAGTTCTAGCCCGACGTGACGGTCATCAGCATTAGCCGCTGTAAGCTCAAAATCAGTGATTACACCGCCGAAAGTGACCAGCAAGTGCAGCTTATAACCGAAAATGGTCTGCTTTTTAGAACTAACTCGACCGAAGTTGGCCCCATAAACTTTCCAATCATTGCGACTACGGGGTACTAGATGAAAGCCGATAACCGGGATAGGCAGGCTATCAATGACACATTGCTTATCGTTTGCTACCTCCAGGAGCCTAAGCAAAGCTTGACGGATCAAATTGATGACTTGGGCTAGATTACGGCGTCGGCGATTGAAGCGAGTGGGGGTGGGTAGGACTGGAAATAAATCTGGGAAGAGTTGCCAGTTGGCAAGCAAGGTCGTTTCTTTATTCCATTCGCGGTATTCGCCCACGATTGCCAAAGTAATCAGTTCACTATCGCTACATTCGGCTTGCGGACAAGGTTTAAGGCCAATAAGTGGCGTCAATTGTTGGTAAAGATCGTCAATAATAACGTAACTGACCAGACAAAAATCGCGAAAATCGGTTATCATGGG
>JAYSYV010001117.1:0-11431 GCA_043727245.1 Chloroflexota bacterium
AGAGCCTTATTTTAGCCGGAATGGTACTACCTGTAGTTCTAAATTGACACGCTTTGTCTATAAGTGGTAGTCATTTTGATTACTCCGACAGGCTGCTAGCAAGCGAGAAAGAGTAAGTTTTGGTAGATCTGGTTCAATGGAGTCTTTTCCTGCTTTTCTCGGTCCTGGTACTGGGGGGAGCCCTTGGCGTCTTCATTACCATGAGCATGTACCGGGCCGGCATCAGTCTGATGTTGTGCCTGGTAGCTATGGCCGGGTTGTTTATTTTACTGGAAGCGGACCTGCTGGCCGTAATCCAGGTCATGATGAACGTGGGCGGGATGTTGGTGATGACCCTTTTTATGGTTATGCTGATGATGGACCCTGGCGGCGAGATGATGTGGGACATGAAAAAGCGCATGCGAATGAAGGGTTTCGGGGCTTTATCTATGAGCATGCCGCCGGAACTGCCATCTGAGAAACCCAAAGAGCCAGGCCGGGCTTTATCTCCCCCTCCCGACTTGGCTGTCCAACAAGCAGGCGAAGAAAGAATTGATGGAGAAGTAGAGCCTGTAGAAACACAATACGGAAATGAGGTTAAAGTGACTATGGTTGAAAACAAGAATGAATCTATGACCAATATTCAGACTGGCACAACCGTTTCCTCTGACAATGGCGATCCATTCCGGCGGATGCGAGAGATGCAGCGGTCCATCGCCATAATGCAGCAGCAACTGGGTCTGATGCAAGAACAACTGGTTGAACTAGAGGAAGACTTACTGGTGGCTCTACCAAACGGCAGTCATGGGCAAACCCCTTCTGCCGGTAGCCCGAATAATAACCGGTTGGAAGCACCTGCAGCCGCCCATCAAATGAGCCAGTCTAACCAGGCCCATTCGGCTTTGGAAGATACTCACCCGGCCTTATATACCTGCCCGATGCATCCCGAAATTCGCCAGTCCGGGCCCGGTCGTTGCCCTAAATGCGGCATGGAACTGGTCCCAGTAGAGGAGCCGGAAGCTTCTAGTACTTCCCAAAGTGCTACCTCTCCCTTGTCTTTAACTGGTTCCGGATCAGGTTCCTCCACACCCATTACACCCATGTATACTTGCCCGATGCACCCGGAAGTGCGCCTGCCGGGTCCGGGCCGCTGTCCCAAATGCGGAATGGACCTGGTTCCAGAAGAGGGCGGCAGTGACGAAAGTGGTGGCGGTGGCGGCAATGGGAAAGGTGAGGGTTCCGGCCATGAACCAACCGGACATGACGGGGCCGAGGGTGAAACGGGAAGTCAGGGCGGGCACGACCACGGACACATGGCCCACAGTTCTGGTATGAGCGGGGGAGGCGGTGGGGTAGAAACGGCCGAGCAAATGCAAAGGCGCAGCCCGAAGGCTTACTACCGCATGATGGCCGACATGGCAATGACTACCCGCCAACTTCCCCTGGCCGGGCTGTTCAGTATGCTGGCCGGGTTCTTACTGGTAGTCCTCGTCCTGCTGGTGGCCTGGCCCACCCGACCGGTTGCGCCTGATCTGGATGGTCCCAGCCGGGTGGGTGACCTCTTACTTTCAGATTATATGATTGCGTTTGAAGGGGCGGCTTTTCTAATCCTGGCCGGTATTCTGGGAGCGGTTCTTTTGGCCCGGCGTGAAAGAAAGAAGCAGGGAGCGCGTCGAATGCAGGTAACCGGTATGACCAGTCACAAACAGGAGGTGCACTGATGGGAGGGCCAGGCCTGGTAGCCTACCTGGTAGTAGGGGCTATACTTTTCGCCATCGGTATCTTTGGTGCCCTCAGCCAGCGGGGAGCGGTCATGGTACTGATGGGCCTCGAAATCATTCTAAACGCGGCCATCCTGAACCTGGTGGCCTTCTGGCGCTTTATCAGTCCGGGCGACTACTCACCTCAGGTCTTTGTAATCGTAGCTATGACCATTGGGGCGGTTGAAATGGCGGTCGGTCTTGGAATTATACTCATGGTTTACCGGAAAAAAGGCACGCAAAATATCGACAAATTCAGCGAAATGAAAGAATAGGAATAGTAGTAAGGAAGCCTGAGCAATGCCGGACGAGTTAATCACCAGCCTGATACTGCTAACTGCCACGTCTCCCCTGATCGGGTGGGGCTTAATCGGGCTGGCAGCTTTGTGGGATTTTAATGGTCCGGCTCTCCGGCGCTACTCCTCGTTGGTCGCGGTAGCGGCCTCCCTCTTCTCGGCCACAGGCGCGGTTATTCTCCTTTTTGCCACAATTGGCGGTAAAAGGGTCCAGGCCGGTTTTGTCTGGGCGGTGTTTGGAGAACGCCAGGTGGAATTGAGCGTCCGGCTCGACCCACTTTCGGCTTCTCTAGGGGCTTTAGTAGGAATTATTGCCCTCCTGGTAACCATCTATTCGCTGGGTTATATGCGGGAGGAAGTTCGTTACGCCCGCTACTTCGCCTATTTGAGTTTCTTTAGCGGGGCGATGCTGGTAGTGGTTTACAGCGGCAGCCTGCTTTTACTCTATATTGCCTGGGAGCTGGTCGGCCTTGCTTCTTATCTTTTGATTGGCTATTACTGGGAGCGGCCGGAGGCCGGAAGGGCCGCTACCAAAGCTTTTCTGGTAACCCGCATTGGCGATACCGGCCTTATGTTGGGTATTGCCGCTCTTTTCCTGCAAACCGGCACTTTTGACATTCAAAGCAACCTGGCCGCGGTGGCTTCGGGTCAAATAAACGGCCTTAGCCTGACCGTCATTGCTTTATTGCTTTTTGCCGGGGCGGCCGGCAAGTCGGCCCAGCTACCCTTCCAGGTCTGGCTGCCCGATGCCATGGCTGGTCCAACCCCGGTGTCAGCCCTGATTCACTCGGCCACGATGGTCGCGGCCGGGGTTTACCTGGTCGCCAGGATGCTGCCGCTTTTTATGGCTTCGGGCGTCGCGGCCGGGGTAGTGGTGGTAATCGGTATCCTGACTACGCTTCTCGCTTCCTCGGCCGCCCTTTTCCAGCCGGAACTCAAGCAGGTACTGGCCTACAGCACCATCAGCCAGTTGGGTGAAATGATGGTAGCCCTGGGACTGGGTGGGCTTTATCCAGGGTTTCTCCACCTGGTCATCCAGGGCTTATTTAAAGCGGCCCTTTTCCTCTGTGCCGGTATGCTGGCTCACGCCCTTGGTACGGCGGGCCGGGTAAGCCTGGAAACCTACCGGGGAGCGGGCCGCTTTCTACCTCTGACCAGGCTGGCCTTTTTAGTAGCTGCCCTGGCCCTGGCTGGATTACCGGTTACGCTGGCTCCATCCAGCCGCGATCCAATTCTCTCGCTGGCCCTGGCAGGGCAGCCCATGGTAGCGGTCCTGCTGGTACTGGCCGATTTTCTAACAGCCGCCTATATCACCCGGGCTTTTCTGCTTGTCTTTACCGCCACCGGGCTGGAAAACCCCGCTTCCCGGCTACCTCAATCCATGAAAGTGAGAGAAAACAGGGTAATGCTGGGTCCGGTTTTAGGGTTGGTCGGGCTGTTAGTTACGGTTGGCCTGATAGGTTCTCCTTTATTGGGAGAGCCTTTCAAGGCTTTTATCGAAAGTGGAACTCTGACCTCGTCCGAAACGGGCAGTAACGAAGCACTGGCTTTTGGCCTTTCGCTCCTGGCAGCCTTGAGCGGCATAGGGGCTGCCTATTTCAATGTAGCACGCCAGCCCACTTTCGCCAGCCCAGGGCTCAGAAAAGGGCAGGGGGGCAGTAGCACGTTAAAGGCCCTGGCCGCCAGTGGCTTCGGGTTCGATTGGTTTTACCGTCTAATAGTTGTCAGGGGCGCGTTAAGAGTGATGAAAGGGTCGAACTGGATAGAGGTGCGGGTAATAAACCCGGCGGGCGATAAACTGGCTGGACTCCAGTTGGTTCTTGCCAGGAGCGCCGGGTGGTTTGATCGGCAAGTGCTGGATGCCCTGGGCGACCGCCTGGCCTTTATAACCCTGCGGCTTTCCGACCGTCAAGCCCAGTTTGACGAACGAGTAGTAGACCGGACAACCGAGGGGGTGGCCCGCAGTATTGGCCGCTCCAGCCGGCCCCTGGCGCGGCTACAGACAGGACAAATCGGCAACTATTTACTGGTCCTGTTTGTCTGGGGTCTGCTGGCTTTAGGGGCCGGCCTGGTACTGGGTTTTCTTAGAGTTTAAAAACTGGAGCGAGTTTACTTTGAACAGTGACAGGTTGAGCAAAAGTATTGAAACGGGCAGCATACTTTAGAAGTAGGGTAACTGCCAGCCAGCCATCCAAACAAAGAATTTGTAGGTTAGCGAGAAAGAGAAAGCAGACAATTTTGATTACCCTGACAGTTTTTGTACCCCTGGCAGCCGGGCTGATAATTTTATTTTTACCCTCAGTCCGGTCCGGGCTTATCAAGAGTGTTGCCCTGGCCGGTAGCCTGCTCAGCCTGGCCGGGTCAGTCGTTTTATTGTTTGGAATTACCCCTACATCAAGCACGGCAATCACTCCTGGAGCTAACAATCTCAGCTTTGAGGAAAGAGCCGACTGGATTCCCAGCCTGGGCGCGAGCTACCACATGGGGGTGGACGGCCTGAGCGCCCCTTTAATCGCTCTTTCGGCTTTACTGACAGTCGTTTCCCTGGTTTTCTCCTGGTCTCACCGGGAGCGGGTGAAGGAATATTTCTTTCTCTTTTTACTGCTTGATACCGGGCTACTTGGTGTTTTTGCGGCTCAGGACCTGTTACTCTTTTACCTTTTCTTTGAAGTGGCCCTGGTGCCGATGTACTTTATTATCGGGGTATGGGGGGGCGAGCGGCGCATCTACGCCGCTCTAAAATTCTTTTTGTATACCAGGGTAGGCAGCCTGGCAATGCTTCTCAGCTTTCTGGCCCTGTACCTCTCGACCAGTCCCCGCACCTTTGATTTGCCCGCAATTGTAAAGGCTCAGCCTTTTGCCGGTAACTTCGTGGGCGGTTCCTTTGTTCTGCTGGGTCTTTTCCTGGGCTTTGCCATTAAACTACCTTCATTTCCCTTCCACTCCTGGCTGCCGGATGCTCACGTGGAAGCGCCGACTGCCGGGAGCGTCATGCTAGCTGGGGCCTTACTTAAACTGGGCGGGTACGGCTTTATTCGGATAGCCTTACCGGTAGTGCCGGAAGCCTTTAATTCTTACGCGGTTCCGATTATCGTCATTGCCCTGATCAGCATCATTTATGGGGCGGCAGTGGCGCTGGTCCAGACTGATTTTAAGAAACTGGTGGCATTTAGCAGTATCAACCACATGGGTTACGTCCTGTTAGGTATAGGTGTAGCCGGAGTAAGTCAGGCTTCAGCGGCCAACCGGCTAACCGCCCTGAACGGGGCGGCCCTCCAGATGGTCAGCCATGGCCTACTCACCGGTGGCCTATTTTTACTGGTAGGAATTCTCTACGACCGGACTCACACTCGCCAGATTGCGGCCTACCAGGGTCTCTGGCAAACCATGCCCGTCTACAGCGTCCTTGCTGCTATAATCTTTTTTGGCTCGCTCGGCTTACCAACTCTCAGCGGCTTCGTGGCTGAGTTTCAGGTTTTGCTTGGCACGCTCGGAGTCTATCCCTGGGCAGCGGCCCTGGCGCTGGTCGGCCTGATAATTACCACGGCCATGTTTTTGTGGACCCTGCAAAGGATGTTTCTTGGCAAACCGGCTGTTGTAGATGAAAGAACTTCCGTACCTGAGCCAGGACAAGCCACGGCTATAATGCCGCTCGGTAAAGATGTAAATAATAAAACGGTCAAGGCTTCGCTAACTCCCCACTTTCTGCCTGAGATTAACCGGCGAGAACTGACCGCCCTGGTTCCCCTGGTGGCCCTGGCCCTTCTAATTGGCATCTTTCCGGGACCACTGGTGAGTGTAATCAATGATGCCCTGAAGGTTTTACCATTCCGCGTTCTGGCCGGTGGATGATAGTCAAAGCAAAATAATTGAAGATAATCGATTTACATTACAATATCAGTGGCAAATTAATTTATGAAGACTTCGGGAAAGGTCTGGCCCTAGCGTAATGAACATGGAAATGGACATGGGGGTAGAGCTTGCGAAAATTATCCCCGAGTTATGGCTGGCTTCACTGGTCTTGCTCCTGGTACCTCTCAGCACTCTCCTACCTCAGGGCCGTAAGGACTCGGTGACCTGGTTCGCTATCGGGGGCCTCCTTACTTCGCTCATTCCAGCCCTGCCTCTACTGGGCCAGAGAGGGCAATTGGCTTTTGGTGGTACTTACACGGTTGATTCTTTCTCGACCTTTTTCAAACTTTTGTGTGTAGTCGCTTCGGTCATCGTGCTATTAATGACCCTTGAAACTCAAAGGGGACGCCGGGCGGAAGGGGAAGTGCCGGTCATGGTAGTACTGGCAACCCTGGGCATGGAACTCTTGGCGGGCAGTAATGACCTGGCATTAATTGCCCTGACTCTCCAGATCATAAGCGTTCCTTCTTATATAATAGTAGGCATGTTGAAAGAGGAACCGCGCTCAGGGGAAGCCGCCCTGAAGTTCTTTTTGTTTTCAGCCACCGCCAGTGCCGTTATGCTATACGGGATGAGTTTTCTCTACGGTCTCGCCGGTAGCCTCAACCTGGAAGAACTGGGGAAGAAATTACCGGGAGTTGACCTATCGCTAGTTGTAGTAGGCCTGGCCCTGTTACTGGTAGGCTACGGCTTTGAGATCACTATTTTCCCTTTTCATGCCTGGGCCCCGGATACTTACCAGGGTTCGGCCACGCCCATCGCCGCTTTCCTTTCAATTGGACCAAAAGCGGCCGCCCTGGCTGTGCTGGTAAGAACGCTTGTGGTAGCTTTCCCTGGAGATTTAGCCGGTTGGCCGGTTATAATAGCGGTCAGTGCCGCCCTGACCATGACTTTCGGTAATATAGTGGCTTTGTGGCAGCACGATCTCAAGCGGCTCCTGGCTTATTCCAGTATCGCCCAGGCCGGGTATCTTTTAATGGGGGTAGCGGCGGCCGGGCGAGATGTCCTGGCAATCCAGGGTCTGCTTTTCTACCTGGGGGCTTACCTGTTTATGAACCTGGGAGCTTTCGCCGTGGTTGCAGCGGTAGAAAGCCTTAGCAGTTCGGTCGACCTGGCAGCTTACCGGGGTCTATCCCGGCGGCAACCCTTTCTGGCCCTTTCTCTCACTCTTTGCCTCTTGTCCCTGGCTGGTCTACCACCGCTGGTCGGATTTGTGGGAAAGACTCTTCTCTTCGGAGCCGCCATCGGGGCCGGGTTCGGCTGGCTTGCGGTTATTGCCGCCATCAATACAGCCATTTCACTCTACTACTATGTGCGGGTAATTGCTCCGATGTATTTGCAACCAGCCCTAGCACTCGCAAAAGTTGATGAAATAGTATCGCCCGCTTTAGATACAAACGCACTTAAAAAGCCTGTTCCGCCGGTATTACTTACCGTAATTATTATAACAACAGCGCTTACTCTTCTCATAGGGATTTTCCCGGAACCCCTGCTGGCCCTGGTGAAACTTGGGACTGGCTTGTTATAAATACATACATAATGGATTTTGAATTATAACCTTTACCTTACTGGTAAACTACAAACCGGCAGCCAATGAGTTGTATTCCTCCCGGCCCTCTCCATTCGCTTTTCCAGCTTTAGCAGATGAGAAGCAATGGTAAATCCCTGTTCGGTTTGGGCCAGGGCAGGTAGAAAATATAGGGTAAGACCACAGTTTAGTGAAAGATAGTTGTCGAATTCGGCGCATCTCAGAACACCGTTTTATGGATAATAGGGGGTTATGCAACCCCCCAACCTGCTATCAGTTACCCATAGGACACCGCCGTGCGTTCTAAAAATGTTATTGTGTTTCTCAAGCCAGGCGAGATCTTTACGAATAGTAACTTCCGAAACGGCAAACCATTGGCAAAGCTCATCAACCGTAATTCGTTGCTGCTGATATAAAAGGGCTAGTATTTGTTCTCTTCTTTCTTCTGCAAAAAGCTTATTTTTATTCCAAGTCATTTTTGTTTAGTTTCACGAAACTATTTCCACTACTGCTTTCAGCCTCTAAAGCAGGAGGGGTTTCAGTCATCTTAAACCGGGCTGAAACCCCTCCTGCTTTATTTATCCCAGGGGAAGCTGGTTCGTCCAATTTCCGGTAGACCCCAGTGCAGTTTATCTGCCGTAGAAAGCATGAGGTGGCTTTCTACGGTTTTGCTGTCTTTGGGTTGCACAAACTTGATCAATACTTCGTTCCAGCCCTCCACTAGCGACACCGTTTTGTAAGACTCTTCATCCCCACCATAATTGGGCCGGAGTGGCCGGTAACGGAAGGAGTCAATTACCTGCCGGTTGTTTACCCAGGCTTTTGAAGGGTTAGTAGTGGCCACACCCAGCCAGACCTCCCTCGCCTCAGGACTCCATAAATAGTTCTGGACGTAGTAGACACCGCCATCTTTCAAGGCTTTTTCTAACGGTATAGAGTTGTCGTTGGAATAAAGGTCCGTCCAACTGCCGCTCCGGCTATTTTCCGCCTGGGCTGCCCCATTCATGGTTTCAACCTCAAAAGCCTGGTCGAAAAGCTCGCGGTCCGAGCTATTATGGCTGTTCGGAACTGTAGTAAACCGGTAACGGTGTGCCCCAACCAGCACTACCGGTATGGCCGGTTGAAAAGGCCGCCGGGCTACCTGCAGGTCAAGAGTCAGACGGTTGCTATTCTTCAAAGTTGCCGGGGCCGGGATATTCACTTTCCAGGCCAGGTCGGTGGTGCTATCGGGGTCCAGGACAAGCTCACCACTAAGTTCGGTTCCACTCCACTCGGTAGGTAGGCGCAGTTCAAAGGTGGCCTTCAGGGTATCAGGATGCATATTTGTAATATGAGCTACTACCTGTTTCTGACTATTGGGCAATACACTGGGGGTTGTGCCGTAATCTATCGCCACCTTGAGCGAACCCAATTGATATTCGACCAGCATAGGGTTGGCCGACCACAGGGCTTTGACTTCCGGCCCGGCATAAAGCTCGTCCTCACTGGCTACACCCCCGGCTAACAATCCGTGCGACCCCAGGACGCGTTTAGCGGAGGCGCATACCCGTTCGGTAAACTCATTTAAGTTAGCCGGGACCGGATTTGGACCAACGCCCAGGTGACGTACTCCCTGCCAGGACTCGTTTGTAGAAATAGTGTCACCCAGCGGTTCAATCCATTTCTGGGGCAGGCCGCTCTTGCCGTACAGGATACCGAGCAAACTACCAATCGAGGCTCCGCTGCTATCGGTGTCGTAACCGCAATTAACTGTCTTGCAGATCGAGTCGCCAAAATCTTCGCCATACAGTAAGCCGATGACCTGGAAGCCGATATTAATAGGGGAATACTGGGCGTTATAATGGGGAGTGGCTTCCAGGACGCGTTTGCGGGCTGTTTTCCAATCCTCGCCCGCCTTATAGGCATTGCGAACGGCTGTAATGGCTTTGGCCGTGGCACTCCATTCCGGGATATAAGTAAGGCCGAGGTCAAGCAGTTTTTCACGATCGCTCAGAACAAAAGCAGCGGATTGGGTAGCGGCATTAAACAACTCTCCGAAAACACTCTCGCCACCGGCGTGGTCGCAAATCGCATCCTGGAAGGCATATTTTATTGCCAGGTTGGGTACACCTGGGGCCACGCAGGCCCAGATTTCGGAGCGAATCGGGCAGCCCATACAATCCTTGAACCAGTTGTTGTATGCCCCTGATACTGGTGGTGTCAAACCGAGCAGCAGGTTCGTTTTGTTCAGGCCATATTCGTCCCAGTTATAACCGATATGGTCCAACCAGTATTGCGCCAGGTCAGCCGCTTTCAAACCTGGCCCCACCTCTTCCAGGGCTTTAAGCCAGACCATTTGCATTTCCAAATCGTCGTTGGGCAGCCCGCCCTCACGCAGTTCTGGATACCACCACACATCAAAAGGTTCAGGCTCACCCCAGGCTTTTTCCAGGGGAGTACCGAGCGTGCCGCCGGCGTTTTTACCCAGCCAGCAGCCATAAACTTTGTCCCAATAGGTCGTACTGTTTAGATCTAGCATCTTTTTCTCCTTTGATTATTAAGATAGCTCCGTCAGCAGAACAGTTAAAACACCCCTTAAAATTTAAGTTTATAATAATATATTCCAGATATAAGCAAACCTAACTAAAAACTTCTCCAAATACCGGAAGTTTCGCAGCTTCTTAGAATATTAACTTTATGCCTTCGCCTGAATAGCTACGTGCTAAAAGGTTATTTCCAGTTCCTTTCCACACATCAATAGCGGCCTTTCAACCGGAAACCGCTGAAAACCTCAGCGGCACTACAGCTCGGTCAAGAACTTTTTCGGGGCAGCAGTTGAGTCCCGCCTTACAAGTTCGCACGGCAGACGGACTTCCTGGGGTGTGCCGAGGGTCTTGTGTTCGATCCGCGAAAGGAGCAAATCCACCGCTAACCGGCCCATTGCCAGCTTTGGTTGAGCCACGGTGGTCAGAGCGGGCTGGGAATAAGCAGCCAGGGCTATATCGTCAAAACCGACTACCGAAAAGTCTCCGGGAATAGTTAAACCCTGCCGGTGAGCTTCCTGGATTGCCCCCAATGCCACCGTGTCATTCACCGCAAAGAGGGCCGTGGCCGGATTTGTAAGTTGAAGCAACTCGCGCATCGCGCTCACGCCACCTTCACGAGTAAGGTCGGTTTCGATGATTAAGCCTTTATCCTGGCGCAATCCCGCCTGGGTAAGCCCACTTAAATAGCCCTGGCGGCGGCCCGCCGCAATAAATTTTGAAGAGTCGCCTCCGAAGTAGGCAATCCGGGTGTGTCCCAGTTCAGCCAGATGTCGTACCGCCGCGATTGCGCCCAGGTAGGTATCGGTAGTAACCCGGTCAATCACTGGTGGGACGATGTTGCGGCCAATTAGTACCACCGGCACGCCCTGTGAGTGCAAACCCAAAAGGGTTTTATTGCCTTCTTCGCTCTCCGAGGCCATAACGATAAAGCCGTCTACCTGGCGGTCCATTAAGATATTGAGCGCCCGGACCTCCCGCTGACCGTGATTGTCGGTGGAATAGATAACGGCGCAATACCCGGCTTCATCGGCCCGGTCTTGAATACCGCGAGCTACTTCCGGCACAAAAGGGTTCATCAAGTCGGAGACAACCACACCCAGCAGCCTGGTCCGTTTTATCTTCAGACTGCGAGCGACACTGCTAGGGCTGTAATTAAGCTCGGTAATAGCGGTTTGAATCCGAGTTTTAGAAACCTTACCGACATACCCATTACCACTTATGAAACGTGATACGGTCCCCACCGACACCCCGGCTTCACGGGCCACATCGTGAATAGTTGCCATACTTTTATTCCTATTCCACTGGCAAATTCTACACAGTCAAAGCAGATTTGATTTTAGAATAAAAGTTATTCACCCGTCAAATGTGTTATCGGTTCCACTACATTAGCATAACTTTTAATTACCTGTCAATAGTTATGATTGTTGGAAT
>JAYSYV010001118.1:0-3795 GCA_043727245.1 Chloroflexota bacterium
AGGCGGTCCGGGTCGTGGACCGCCGGTTGGCCCTGGCCTTCTTCCAGCGTGTCGGCAAAAGCCGAGCCATTTTCGGTGATTAGAATCTTGGGCGGGTTATAATCCTGGTGGACCATCTTTAACAGGTTATAGAAGCCTTCGGGGTGGACTTCCCAGCCCATTTCGGTGTATTGCGCTCCCTGGACATGGCGGGTTTTTATCTTGACTGAAGCCAAATCTTCAATTGCCAGGACCAGGGTGCGGAAGTAATAATTAATACCCAGAAAGTCCATTTTGCCGGAGATTTTCTCCATATCGCCCGACTCGATAGGTAAATACTGGTCAATTATATTGCCGATAGTAGAAGGATATTGGCCTTTGAAAAGTGGGTCCATAAAAAGGCGATTCTGGAAACCGTCTACGATAATAGCCGCTTCCTGGGCCTGTTGAGAATCGTCGCCCGGCTCGGCGTAGGTCGTACTCAGGGTAATGCCGAACTCGGCATCGGCCCGGCGCGAGTTGGCCCGCAGGGCTGGCAGAGCCAACCCATGCCCCAACAAAAGATGATGGGCGGCCCGGACTCCGGCCTTTATACTGTGTTCGCCGGGAGCATGGCGGCCTTCAACATGGCCGATGATAGCTGACACAAAGGGTTCGTTCAGGGTAATCCAGCCCTTCACCCGGTCGCCCAGCCGCCGCGAAACCACATCGGCATATTCGGCAAAAGCCTCCGGGGTAAAGCGTTCTTTCCAGCCGCCTTTATCCTGCAAAGCCTGGGGTAAATCCCAGTGATACAGGGTTGCATAGGGTTCGATGCCTTTTTCAAGCAAGCTATCCACCAGGCGTTCGTAGAAGTCCAACCCTTTAGGGTTAACTTTGCCCCGGCCTTCCGGCAAAATCCGGGACCAACTCATCGAAAAGCGGTAGGAGTTAAACCCAAGATCGCGCATCAGGGCCACGTCTTCACGGTAGCGGTGGTAGTGGTCGTCGGCTTTGTCGCCGTTTTCGCCATTGTCTATCTTGCCGGGAGTATGCGAAAAAGTATCCCAGATACTTGGTCCCCGGCCATCTTCCCGGACCGCTCCTTCAATCTGGTAAGCGGCTGTCGCTGCGCCCCAGGCAAAATCAGCCGGGAAATCACTCCGGGAAATAGCTACGCGTTCGTCCATTAGCCCAGGCTCCTCTCTGAGTTCATTAATTCTTTGGGAAAACCACGGCCCCACCCACGATGGTTAAAAGGGGTTCAAAGTCCGGGCTAAAGACCGCAATATCAGCATCAAAACCGGCTTGCAGACAGCCTTTCTGGTCGGCTATGCCCAGCAACCGGGCCGGGTTTAGTGTCGCCATGTTCACCGCTTCGTGAGGGGGACACCCGGAAAACTCTACCATATTTCGCAGGGCATCGTTCAGGGTCAGGATAGACCCGGCCAGAGTATCCCGGTCGGCCAGGCGAGCCGATTTTTCGTCCACTATGACCGCCTGACCGGCCAGTTCGTAGCGGCCTGGAGCCATACCCAGCCCGGCCATCGCATCCGTAACCAGGCAAACCCGCTGCCAGCCTTTCAGGCGGTAAATCAGCCGGACCACCGCCGGGTGCAGGTGGATGCCATCAACAATCAGGTTGGCGGTGACATTGGGATTTTCCAGAACCGCTCCTACCAGGCCCGGTTTACGGTGGTGCAAGGGCGGCATGGCGTTGAAAAGATGGGTGGCGCAAGTGGCCCCGGCCTCGAAAGCAGCCAAACCCTGTTCGTAAGTCGCGCCGCTGTGTCCGGCAGCGATTAGGATGCCATGAGCGGCGGCCAACCGGATTAATTCCAGACTGCCCGGTTCTTCCGGGGCCAGGGTAATGAACTTTAGAGTGTCATAGGCTAACAGGCGATTCAGTTCGCCCAGGGAAGGTTCGCGGATAAAGTTCCGGTCGTGCGCTCCCCGAAAATCCAGGTTCAGATAGGGGCCTTCCAGGTGCGCCCCCAGGGCATGAGCGGCGGATTTAGCCGGTTGGCGGTCGCGCAAATACTGTAAAGCTGTGTGATAAGTCTCGATAGGAGCCGTAATAAAGGTTGGCAAAAAAGAGGTTACGCCCCATTTGGGCAAGGTTTCAGCCACAATATCAACCGTTTCGGGCTGCTGGGTGAAGTCGAAACCGAGTCCGCCATTCAATTGCAGGTCAATCAGGCCGGGCGTAATGTAAGCCTCGCCAAAGTCAAAATCGGCTTCAAGGCTGGAAGCTGGGCTGAAATCAACCTGGACAATCTGGCCCCCCCGAATAATCAGCCGCCCGGACTTAAACCCGCTCTCACTCCAGATATTGCCGCTTAAAACCAGTTCCGTTTCAGACATTTCAACTTAACCTTCCACTTTTGGAACAAAGGACTTGCTGGCCCGCTGATAAGTCAAAGAGGGCTGGAAGCCCAACCGGCCATAAAAATCAACCAGGGCCGTCCAATCAATGCGAGCAAACTTTAACCCGGCCTGGTGGAGATGGCGCATCCCGGCGGCAACTACTCCCAGACCGGCCCCCAGGCCGCGTGTTTCTTCACTCAGGCCCAGCGGCCCAATCCCGCCCCATTCCGGCTTATCGTGCAGCCAGAAGCGGCCCGGCCCGATTATTTTACCACCCGGCTGGTAACTTAGCAGGAAGCCCTGAATCTGGCTCTGCATGTCCAGCACCAGGGAAACATCTTCCATGCGGCCCTCCTGTTCCAGGAAAAGCCGAGTATCGTAATGCCAGCGTCCTGGAAAGGATCGCCGTAGAAAACTCAAAAGGGCCGCTTCCTCGCCCGGTTGGCCCTGCCGGAAAGTCACCTGGCGAGCAGCCGCCAGGGCCGGTTCAAAGGCGGTCGGGTCCAGCGGTCCATCCAGGTCGGTTTCAAAATCGCCCAGCTCATACCCGGCGCTGGTAAAGAAACCCAAAGCTTCGGGACTATGGGCCGGGACACCCGGAAAGAAATGGCGAAAGCTCTCGCCCACATAAAATTGGGTTGCGCCGTTTTCGGCCAGGTAACTTTCGGCCTTTGCCAGCAGCGTCCGGCCCAGACCTTGCCGCCGGTATTCGGGCCGGACGGCTATCGCGGCAATGTAGCCCTTCCCGGCGTACTTATCCAAATCTTCGCCAGGGTGACTAGCCACATCTCGGAATATTTTAACCAGCGCAAAGCCCAGCAGATCGCCGCTTTCGTTGCGGGCTAAAATTAAATCGGAAGGAAGAAAACTGGGGTCATTTCGGGTATTTTGCCGCCAGAGCGCCTCGCCAAGCTGAAATTCAGGGCCAAACGAATCGTTCCAGAGCGAAATAATTTCCTGATCAGGCAGTTGAGAACTGCTCGATTCAATCTGTATACTCATCGGGTTACTCCACTTTTACCGGCAATTGGCCGGTGATTGCGGCTCCATCGAATAACGCCTCTACCAGCGCCCGAATACTGACCGGCGGGTCGCCATAGATTGCCAGCCGGACCGGCGCATAGGGAGCCAATTTCAAATCATAGGGGTCGCGGGCAGCCACTACCACGGCGCGAGGCTGCACAGCAAGCAACTTTTGGAGCAGTTCGGCCTGGCCGGGCCAGCGGGTCGCATTCCGTAGGACAATCAAGAGAAGGCTGGCCTCTTGCGCAGCAGCCAATAACTCAGCGCTGCGTTCGCCCGCTGCTTCCGCCGGGGCCGACAGGAAACGTCCTTGCAGCCAGTGGGCCGGTAGAAGATTTTTCAAGAGCAAAACGGCCTGCCGCCCATGCTCAACCGGCGAGGCCATCGGCAGTTCAAAATCAATTACTACCGGGCGGGGTTCCTGGGGCGAAAGAGGCAGCAGCGCAG
>JAYSYV010001119.1:0-1123 GCA_043727245.1 Chloroflexota bacterium
CATCATTGAGCAAGGCGAGGGTGTGTGCGAGGGAGCGAGTTTCTCGCCCGATGGCAAGCGCCTGTCCTACCTGAAGCAAACCGACGTATCACCCGCTAACATCTATATTTACGATTTTGCCAACAAAAAATCCAGCCCTATCACTAACGTTACTGTCGGCGGCATGGACGAAGCCGGACTGGTCAAAGCCGAGGTAGTCCACTGGACCGCCCCGGATGGCCTCGAAATCGAAGGTCTGCTCTACGTACCGGCCCAGGTTCAGCCTGGCAAGCATCCCTTACTGCTGCATGTACATGGTGGGCCGATTGCCCAATATACCCGCCGCTGGGACCCCGGTGTACAGCACTGGGTCAGCCGGGGCTGGGTCGTAATTGAGCCGAACTTCCGGGGCAGCACCGGTTATGGCCGGGCTTTCCGCGATAAGTTGCGCGGAACCTGGGGCCATGAAGATATGTTCGACAACATGGGTGCGATTGATTTTGCTCAACAACGTGGCCTGATTGACCCGACTAAAGTGGTTGCCTGGGGCGGTAGCGGCGGCGGTTATGCCACTAACCTGCTGCTCGGCAAGTGGCCGGAACGCTTCAAAGCCGGGGTATCCCTGGTTGGTGTCAGTAATTTTGTCAGTTTCCCGGAACAGACCGACCGGATTGCCCGCCCACTGATTGAAGAACTCTTAGGCACTCGCCACGAAAACTTCGACCTGTATGGCGAACGCTCGCCGGTGTCATTTGCCAAGCACATCAAAGCGCCTTTAATGATTATTATGGGAGCCGAGGACCGGCGCGTTCCGGCGGCCCAGGGTGAGGAAATGATTGAGGCTCTTAAAAAAGCTGGTAAAACCGATTTCGAGTATGTTAGCTATGCCGGGGAAGGTCACGGGTGGCGCAAAGTGGCGACCCTACTGGACCACCATCGCCATATGCAAGAGTTTCTCAAAAAGTGGGTCTTAGAACGCTAAACTCGGCCTTACCATCATCAAATATAGCGAGGCTCTACCGGTCTACCGGCTGTGGAGAGCTTCGTACCTCCTTCTTTGACCGGCCAGTTGACTTTTAGATTTGATTGGAGATTTATACGCTTACAATTCCGGCCAGCAAGCAGCTAGCTTTGTTTGAGCAAT
>JAYSYV010001120.1:0-11414 GCA_043727245.1 Chloroflexota bacterium
CTGCGTTCCGAAGAATACCTGCACGGCCCCTTACTGCTCGAAACCGACTCACGAACCGTCCTGGTAGACGAAAAAGAATCAGGCCGCCAGGGGTTAGAAAAAACGCTGGTAGCCCACGGCGGTTTCCACATTACCACGCTGGGTTTTACCGCCAATGGAGCCACTATTTTCGCGGTCAGCGATGGCGGTACGGTTCATTACCAATCGAGCGGACGCAAAGGAACCAAGTTCCCACCCGAATTGAAATTCTGGGAATGGCGCAACGGGAAGGTCCAGATGGCCGCCCTGGGTGAACAGCAAACCTTTCTGACTTCCAACTACCACACCCCGCCCGCTTTGAAAAATTACCGCTTTTTGGTCCCGGCCAGCGGCAGCAAATTTGCCTGGATATTGCCTCAGGAAATCAGGGTAGGCAACTGGGCCGACAACGTAGTTCAGCAATTAAAGCTGGAAGAAGATTTGCCTCTCAAAGGCGTGGGCAGTTTTAACCCGTTGGCTTTTAACCCGGAAGGGTCACGCCTGGCCTGGGTAACACTTGACGGAAAAACTCGGCTGTGGAACCTGGAAACCGATCAGGTCCAACCTCTGCGCTCTTACCCGGTTAACTCGACTGGCGATGAAGAATCCAAAGTCTGGGGATTGGTCTTTAGCCCGGACGGCACTCGCGTGGCTACCCTGGGCAGCAGCGGTATTCTTTTACAAAATGTCTATACGGGCTGGCGCTGGTTCAAAACTCTCGACCCCTCGCGGGAGCAATTAGGGGCGTTTGTTTTTAATAACAGCGGCTTTGAAATGGCCCTCGGTTTGAAAGCTACTCCCGATGCCATCCATTTCTCACTGAGCGGTCGCCGGGGCCGCAACGGCAGCAATAACGGTTCAAATAGCGCTGGAGGAATGGCCGAATATCTTCCCAAACAGGATGACCTCCAACCCGACCTGATTTCGATTGTGCGTATTTGGGACTTGCGCGAAGACCGCTACATTGACCTACCAGCCGGGACCACCCCGATTAGAGAACTGGCCTATAGCTCGGACAACCGCCAGTTAGCCGGAGTCGACGAGGCGGGCATCCTGCGTTTATGGGATATTCCGCCGGAAGGGGTAACTATCCGGCCTCCCCGACTGCGCCTGCAACTCGATTTGGGCCTGACCGGACGCAAAGTGCTGGTAGCCTTTTCGCCAAACATCGAATACATGCTCTGCGCCACCGACAACCGGATTCTAATCTGGAACCTGGCCCGCCTGGCCGAGGAAGCTAAAGTCTAACCGACTTAATAGAGCGTTTCTTAATATGAAAATGCGAAAATAAAAAACCTCTTTAGAAGAAAGTGTTGTTTCCAAAGAGGGTTTTTTATTTAAAGCTAATTTAATTTCAAATCAGGTACGGTTACAATTTTGGTTTCGAGGCTAATTTCAAGCTCGAAAGGCTGGGGCGGCTGGACATCCTCAAAAATAAAATTGCCCAGTTCGTCCAGCACATCGCTGGCGAACTCCTGGCCCTGATACAAAAGGCGCACTTCTTTGCCAACCAGTTCGTCCAGGGAAATGTTCTCGGCCTGGACCAGCCCCATAATATTGAGGGCGTTACTGCGCGGCCCGACCGCCTGAACCATCAAAATAATCGTAACTTCTTCGGCCTGGAAAATGAGGGCCACACCTTCGTCGCTGCCGCGTACCCCGGCCCTGACATACGAAGGGTTTGAATTATCGGGTTTAAGCAAAGTTGCGATTACCCGGCGCAACCGGTCGAATCTTTCACCGACCAGCAGATTAGGCCGGTCGGGTGGGTATTTGGACGGTTCAATCAGCCAGGCATCCGGTTGTAGCAACCACTGCCGGATTTGCTCAGACTCAGCGTTACACCAGGCGCACTGGGGCAGGTGCTGGCGCATTTTGACGCTATCCACCGGCGACATAAGACCAGCCGCAAACTCGCCGACCTCCTGCGCCTCCGGGCATAAAGTGCGGGCAGGGCTGTTTATAAATTCAAAGTGGCGGCGTAATTTATTATCCAGGTACAGGTAAACTTGTATTTCACCCCGGCAAAACTCGCATTGGACCAGGTGTCGCTCGAATTCCGGGCGGCTATCGTGATTAAGGGCTGCCAGGTAATCCGCTTCGTTCACCTGGCCCGGTTGGATACAAGCAACTAGTTCACTCATTAAAAATAATACCTTTACTGCTTCTTACCGGAACCATTTACCGGCGGACCGGGTGGCTCACAGAGCATTTTTAAACTTCTTTGTTTAAATAAACGCTAAATCAGTAACTTTTAGCATATAGACTGAATTAAAAATCAGGATTGTTTCGCAAGCGCCAGAGCAGGTTTTTATTGCGCCGGTAAACCGATGTTACATCGGTAAAGTGTTGCGGATATAGCTGGACGATTTCACGCGGCGGCATCCCCAGCACGTAACGCAGATAGACCAGCAACCGATCAGCCGGTTCCGGCAACTTTTGCCAGACACCGTTCCAAAAGACGGTCCGGTCGGCTGAATATACCACGCTTTCTTCCATATCGAAAGTATCGCCAATTATTTGCCCCAAAGAGTGGTCGGTGTCGGTCGCATCGTCCGAACCCAGGGGTTTATCTAAAGAAATATCCAGGTTACGGGCCTGGAAGTCGCGCTGGGCATCAGCTACAATCGTACCGCAACAAAGTTTGAGATACTGTAGAATCCCCGAAAGGTTGTGGAAGTTAGCGAATTTTTCCGGTCCGACAAACCGGTAGAAATTAATAAAAACTCCGTTAACCAGGGCATCTTCTTCAAATCTAAGGGCGGGGAAATGGGCCAGGCGTTGGGTTAGCCAGCGCCGGACGAAAGTATGATATTGGTTGACCAGGGTATCCCAGGCCACCTCATCGCGCTCGACAATCGCCCTGCGCCATATCTCAAAACAATAACGAGGGTCGTATGGTTCATGACGAAGATACTGCTCGGTTTCATGGCGGCAGCGCTCAATCAACCCGGTTAAACTAATTTGCTTAATATCACTCAAGTTATAAAGCTCTTTTCAGGTGGGTAAGGCAGCCTGTTAATAATAAAGGCTCCGCCTGGCTTAACAAATTTTGCAAGTTCAGGCGCACTTGAAAAAATTATAGCACCCGAATATTAGCATTACAATGACGCAAATTACATTCTTGAATTTCTGTTCGCCAGCCACCTTTAGGATATTTAAGGTTTTTTTAAGGCGCTAATAAACTTCTTAATCCATTATTAGTTTTTATTCATAAAATACCAATAGAGTTCGCTTATTATTTCTAGGGGTTCCATATAGTGCGCATCAAATAACCATTTAGATTAATTTCACTTCGACAGAATATTTTGAATATTAAAAAATATATCTGTTATTGATAATAAAATACTATTGACAGAAAAATGCAAAAATGTTACCTTTATTACAATTAGTAATAAAAACCTTGAAGTTATATTGCTGAAGACCTCGGGCAGTTCTTTTCAAATCAGATGATGGCTGGTTTGGCTTTAATCCAAGTTACAATCTAATCAAGTATTTTACAGTTAACAGGTGCAAACGGCTCTTGTACTAATTGGCCTGGTTCCTGTTTTAGACTCTAAAATAGATTACCTGTGAACTCGGAAATTCACAGATACCGATGTAACAAGTCGGATTGGATTATTTATCTTGTCTAAAAATAAAATATGATGATGGAGGATATGGTTATGGATATCAAATGGTTGAAGTATCGTACAGTACGGGTTTTGATTGCGTTGAGTGCATTAGCTTCACTAGCTTTAAGCTCAGGCGCGGCTAAGTGGTTGTAGTAAACCTTCAGAACCTCGTTTGGTCAGCCAAAAAAAAGTAGTTTTAAACAAAAAGCTAATTCTTTTAACGAAAATTAGCTTTTTTGATTCTTTATCTTAGAACTCAAGAATTGCAGATTAATTTCACAAAGTTAAGCGGCATTCTGGTACAGGCCCATTTAATGTCAAAATTGAAAGATTTTATTTTTATCAGAGAAACTATTCACGCGCATTAGAACCAAAATGATTAGTGCCTTTGATTCTAGCAGTTTGACCCTGACCCGCTCGGACAATTCTACAGTTAAAGTAGTTTTGTCCTCGTCCACCAGCTATCTCGACCTGGGCAAGGCTATTACCCTGGCCGACATCAAGACCTGAATGAAGTTGGAAGTGGCCGGAACGTCCAATGCTGATGGCAGCCTTAACGCCGAAGTGGTCACCGTTGAGCATGAGCGGGTAAGTGGCAGTGTAACCGCCATTAGTGGCAGAACCCTGACCATCCAGGTTTGTGGCAAGGACGGGAAAGGTGCGGACACTGCTACGGGTACTACTCCCACTAACGGTAGCACAACCACTACCGCAAACGTTACCACTAAAACGATTACCGTGAGCGGCAGCACTGTCTATTTGGAAAGCGGTCAGAGCCAGGGCGGCTCCGGTCACGGACACAGTGGTAAGTAAAGATATTAGTAAGCTACTGCTACTCCCCGGTTGTGAACGGAACCAGAGGGTAACAGGCCAAAAGAAAGCTAAACCGGTAACGCTAAGATGTTGTAGCGGCTACCAGTTTAGCTTTCTTTTTAATTAAATAACCAGGAAACAAGAAAGAAGTTTTACTATGAGCGGTTCATCAACATTGGGCATACTTGACCCTGAAACCGATAGCGCCAGTGAGCAAGCGCCTGTACCTTTATTAAATCAGGTCATTGAAGCAAACCTTCCGGCGCAACCGGTGACAGCCCCTATAACCTTCCATAACTATATGCAGATGCGCCGGGTACTACCCATTTATTTCTGGCATATCTTGCGCGTAATAAGCGTGATATTCGCAATCAGCCTTAGAATTATTCTTTTTATTCGACCCAATACCGGCCTAAATATTTTCTGGGGATTATTTATCCCTGCACTACCCCTGGTATTCTTTGCCGCACCCGGCCTTTGGCGCAATATTTGTCCCATGGCGGCCTTAAATCAGACTCCGCGCCTGTTTAGTTTTTCCCGCAATCTGGTCCTACCTCCCCGACTTAAAGAACTACGACCTTTACTCAGGCAACTGGCAGCGGCTTAACGGTACATAACCGGTAGTCTCAGGACAGGTAACGACGTTGTTACCTGCTCTGTTCATTTTACTTTTCGAATTAAGTGAAGGATCAAACAAGGGTCTGTAATAACTACCTTTAACACCTGTTACGCCTGTAAGTAGTAGCAGTATCCTGCCAGACACGACGGTGGCCTTGCAAATACAAAGTTTCTTTGATATAATAAATGCGTGCGCACGCATTTATTATATCGCATACAGGACTTTTGTAGTCAGGAGGAAGGAGCTTGAATGAACAATTTAATTACCCTTTTCGATTTGATAGGCGTTCTCGCCCGCCAACGCTATCAAACCGCCGAACGCTATTTTTCCACCCTGGGGCTAAATCATACCGAGGCGCGTTTGCTAACCCTTCTTCATAAGGAAAACGGCGCGACCACCCAGGATGCCCTTTCTAATTTGCTGTTTGTGGACAGAAGCAACGCCGGGCGCGCACTCAAAAGCCTTGAGCACGAAGGATATATTGAGCGATGCCAGCATGACACTGATAAAAGAACAAATCTGGTTCAAATTACGGCCAGGGGTCGTGAGACTGTCGCCGAAATATTGAAGCTAAAGGAAAAGATGGTAGAGAATTTTTTTGGCGATCTTAATGAAGCGGAGGCTGGCAAGATTGTAGCCCTCCTGAGAAAGATATACCCTAATGAACAAGATGCTTGAGAATCCCGATAAAATCTATGGGGAGGGACAAACTGACGCAAAAATCGCAAGTTCAGAAGGGTCATGGACCCCACAGGTTCGATGGGCGCTTGCCAGCCTTTCGCTGTCCACGTTATTACCAGCCCTCGGCACCAGCATTGCTAGCGTCTCCTTGCCGACCCTGGCTCAGACCTTCAGCGCCTCGTTTCAGGAAGTCCAGTGGATCGTCCTTGCTTATCTCCTCGCCAGCACCGCCGTAGTCGTCAGTGTTGGACGGCTTGGCGACATCAACGGTCGGCGGCGGTTGTTGCTGGCTGGACTCTTAGTGTTCACAGCCGCTTCGATACTGTGCGGTGTTGCACCCACCCTCTGGCTGTTGATTGCCGCTCGCGCCGCGCAGGGTCTTGGAGCGGCTGTTATTCTAGTCCTCAGCATGGCATTGGTCGGGGAAACGGTTCCGAAGGAAAAAACTGGCAGGGCTATGGGGCTGCTCGGAACGATGTCCGCGATTGGCACTGCGCTCGGCCCTTCCCTGGGCGGCATCTTGATTTCAGTACTCAGTTGGCGGGCAATTTTCCTGATCAACATACCGCTTGGGGTTCTGGCGTTTTTTCTGGCCTATCGTTACCTGCCTGTTGACCGCCGGGGGCAGGAAACGAAGCGGGTCGGTTTTGACACGGTGGGGACGCTGATGCTTGCTTTGACGCTGGCGGCTTATGCGCTCGCCATGACGATTGGGCGCGGCCAATTCGGCACGCTCAATGCGGCCCTGCTTTTGGCGGCTTTGTTCGGGGTTGGTCTCTTCGTGTTGGCCGAGGCAAGAGTAGCCTCGCCCTTGATCCGGTTGGCGATGTTCCACAATCCGCTGCTTAATGCGGGCTTCGCCACGAGCGCGCTTGTCGCGACAGTGTTGATGGCAACGCTGGTGGTCGGGCCGTTCTATCTCTCGCATGGACTTGGGCTTGACCCGGTTCTTATCGGGCTAGTCCTGTCGGTTGGTCCGATAGTTGTCGTGCTGACCGGCGTACCGGCTGGCCGCCTTGTGGACCGGGTTGGCGCACAACGCATGACCATCATGGGGCTTGTCGCAATAGCGGTTGGCTCCTGCAGCCTAACCATAATTCCGTTGGCGTTCGGTATCACAGGCTACATCGCACCCATTGTGGTTGTCACTTTCGGCTACGCCTTGTTCCAGACAGCCAACAACACCGCCGTCATGAAGGATATTCCCTCGGACCGGCGGGGTGCCATTTCCGGCATGCTCAATCTGTCGAGAAATCTTGGGCTTATAACCGGCGCATCCGTGATGGGGGCTGTGTTCGCCCTCGCGTCGGGAACGAGCGACATCACGGAGGCGAGTCCCGAGGCTGTCGCTGCCGGTATGCGGATCACGTTTGCCGTGGCAGCGGTATTGATTATTGTGGCCTTTGCTATCGCGACTGTAAGCCGGGTTCTTTCGCAGCGTATTCTTCCCGCCAACCGTCAACAGAAGAGCGAACGTGACCATAAATAGATTGGGCTTCACTCAAGTATCCTGGAGTAACCCATGACATGGCAAAATAAGGCGTTACCTGAAAAACCTTATGCCGGGCAAGATTTTCCTGTTAAACTAACTGGTAGTGGTCCCTCTTAATAAACTGGCCGTTACCTGCTTTGCCGACAAAAACCCGGTCCTCGATAACCGTCTGGCCTCGCGAAAGGACCGTCACCGGTACGCCGGTAACTTCCCGTCCCTCGAACAAATTATAATCCACGCGAGTGTGATGGGTCTTCGCGCTCAAAATCATTTTGGCCTCCGGGTCGAAGATAACCAGGTCAGCGTCGCTGCCGGGGGCAATCGTACCTTTGCGCGGGTAAAGCCCCATCAAACGAGCCGGGTTGGTGCAAAGCAGTTCGACCATCCGATTGAGGGTAATGCGCCCCTGCCGGACTCCGCCATCGTAGACCAGTTGCAAGCGAGACTCGATGCCGGGTGCGCCGTTTGGAATCAGGCTGAAATCGTTCAGGCCGATTTCTTTCTGTTCACGCCAGCAGAAGGGGCAATGGTCGGTGCTGATAACCTGGACATCACGCCCGGCCAGTCCCTTCCACAAAACATCCTGATGCCATTTTTCGCGCAAAGGCGGGGTCATTACATACTTGGCCGGTTCAAAACCGGGCCGGTCGTATTCTTCAATCGAGAGAAAGAGATAGTGCGGGCAAGTTTCGGCATAGACCGGCAGACCCAGTTGGCGGGCCTGACGGACTTCTTCCAGGGCTTCGGCGCAACTCAGGTGGACAATATAGACCGGCACGCCAACCATTTCAGCCAGGGCAATGGCCCGGTGAGTAGCTTCAGCTTCGGCCTTGGTCGGGCGGGTCAGGGCATGATATTTAGGGCCGCTTTTACCCTCGGCCAGGGCTTTTTTAACGATTATATCAATTACGTCGCCGTTCTCGGCGTGCATACAGATCAGGCTGCCGTTTTCGCCGGAGCGTTGGAGTATTTTGAAAATGGCTCCATCGTCTACCATCAAATCGCCGGGATAGGCCATGTAAAGCTTAAAACTGCTCACACCCTCGTCCCGCACCAGCAAATCCATTTCGGGCAAGGTCTGGTGGGTCAGTTCCCGGATGACCATATGAAAGCCATAGTCAATAACCGCTTTACCGGCGGCTTTGCGATGCCAGGTTTCGTAGCCTTGTAGAAGCGAACCGCCTTTGGGCTGGGTCGCGAAATCCACTATGGTCGTTGTACCGCCCCAGGCCGCCGCCGTAGTGCCGCTCTCAAAATCGTCCGCCGTGACTGTACCCATCTGGGGCGCGTCCAGGTGAGTATGCACGTCTACCGCGCCGGGCAAGACATATTTCCCGGCGGCATCAATCACTTTGTCGGCCTGCTCGACCGGAAAAGCCAGGCCGATGGCGCTGATTTTTTCTCCTTCGATCAGAATATCACCCTGGTAAGTTCCGGCAGCCGTCACGATAGTGCCGTTCTTCACAATAGTTCGCATGATAACTCCTTCGTTTAAGGTTAAACGCCGTCCCTAACTGCCCCGGTATGTGCTGTAGGCCCAGGGCGATACCAATAGAGGAATGTGGTAATTAGCGTTGCCATCGGCGATGCCGAACCGGACCGGCACGAGGTCCAGGAAGGGTGTCCCGGCGGAAGTCAGGCTTTGCCCGGAAAAATAGTCGCCCACAGCAAAGACCAGTTCGTAGACACCCACCAGGAGGTCGCTACCGGCCAGAAGCGGAAAATCGGTCCGGCCAGTGCTGTTGGTGCGGACCATTTTTAAGAGGGTGCGGTCGCCGTTAGAGATATTTAACCGCCACAATTCGATGACCATATTGGCGGCGGGACGGCCCTGCGAGATATCCAGCACATGGGTTGATAAACGGCCCATCATTCTAGAACTTGCTCCTTGACTAGCTATTGCGGCTAACTGTCAGTTTGATTACACCGAAGGCCGGGAAAGCAGCGCTGTAAATTTTTATTTTGGGGTCGGTTTCGGAAATGCCATAGGGGTCCGGTGTCTGGTTTTTGACTTCAAAAGCGACCTCGGCCAGTTGTGGAAAGCGGTCAAGCAAGCGCAGCCCTATTTCGTGGACTAAGTGCTGGATGGACTCGCTGACAAATTCGTGAAAGACCGCCTGGGCCACGTCGCGCACCTGTTCACCCGCCACATAGCCCGAATGGTCCGGTTTGAGCAGGTCGGCGGTATCTCCATACTTCCAGAAAACACTCATATGAATGAACAAAGGGCGGTCGCGGCGGTCAGGCAAAGTGGTATAATCATCTCGCACGAAGCTGGTAAAAGAACTGCCGGTCACTTTGAGTAGTTCCATGTTAATCCGGCCACAGCGGTGTTCGGCCAGGACGGTCTGGTCGCCGTGCCGGGCATAGTCCATTGTCACAACAGTATAATCATCGTGGGAACGGCTGTAGAGGACCGGGCTTTCTTCAAAAGAAGCGGAGTTTCCGGTGGGAGCCTGGACCGGCACGAAAGCCAGTTCCCGACCGGTCAGACGCAAGCCTTCCATCTGGGAATAAGTTGCCAGGAGTTCCCGGCCCAGAAAATCCAGATAGCCTTCCAGGGTCGAGCCGCTATAAGCCAGGCCCATTCGAATAATGAAATTCTTCATGCTGTCGGTGGCGACCACCTGGGAGTTATCACCCTCGGTGTAGGCCGGTAAAAAATTGTTGCCCAGCACTTCCACGTCCGCTTCAAAAGCCACCAGATTATTACTTTTGCCGCTAAAAGCCGACTCGCGGATGGGCCTCAAGCCAGTCAGCGGAGTGGCGTAAACCCGGTAAACCGGAACCATAGTTTTGCCATAGCTTATTTGATAGTTTAGTTCCGAATCCATCTTTTTTCTCCAATCAGTAGTCGGTAGCCAGAATGAGATAGGCGCTAAAAAAGCTGGGGTCAATCTTCCAAAAGGGCATCTCGCAGCCGGAATTCTAGAATCTGGCAAATCTCGTCCAGGGCGATTTTTATTTCTTCTTCGCGGCTGTGGCCCAGACGCAGCGGGAAAGCGGCCAGGATAGTTGATTTGTGGTGTTTACGGGCGCATATTATAAAAGGAAAGCCAAATTGAGCGCGGTAGGTCTTATTATACTCATTAAACTGGCTAATTTCAGCCGGGGAAAGATTGGTCAGGCCGGCTTTAGCCTGTTCTTGCTGCGAGGCATCCGAAAGGGTGCCGCTAACCGCCTCCCGCCCGACCAGTTCGGGATGGCTTTGAATCAGGTCAAGTTGCTCGGTGGGGCTGGCCTGGAAAATAATCGAGGTCATAGCTCGGTGAAGGTTGGCAAGATCGGCAAAGGGGCGTTGGGCAAAAGCCCGTGTGGGAATCCAGCTATTCTTCTCAAATAAAGCCCCGATTACCTGCTCGAACCCGGCCTGGCCGGTGGAATTTAAATAACTCAGGCTTACCTTTGGTTTGACCTCCGGCATTTTCCTCACCTTTCTAAATTCGTAAAACGTTGAGCATGGAACGGATACCGTCGAATACGAAGCCGATTAAATTCAGTAGGAATTTCTGATTTAACCGCTAGTTTTGTTATCTGAACACGTTCAACGTTTTACGTTCTACCTTCAACGGAATTTTGGGAATGTTAAAACTGCACTAAGAGACAAAGTATAACATAAGGAAATCCAGGTCTGCTTGTGGCAATCTGCTCAAATTAGGGGGTATTTTTTGGTTAAATCACCCATAGAAATTTGGAAGGCAGCTCTTTATAATTTTCCCACCTTTCATGGTTGTATAAAATGTCATGATTGTGTCCTGGGTTGAGCGATTTTCATTAAACCAAAAGAAATTTTAGTATATAATTATGCATCATTCACCCGCAATAGCCGGGCGATTGATGCATACTAAATAACCAATTATAGCTGGAAACTCAATGTTGAACATAACTCATTACCACAGGCCAACCACAGTTAGGGAAGCGGTAGCCTTATTAGTTCCCGGTAGAGCAGTGATTGCGGGGGGAACCGATCTCATGGTAAATCCGCGCTATACCCAGGGCGTTACCGAACTGGTTGATATAAGCAGGCTGGACCTGGCCTATATCCGCCTGGCCGACGGCTGGAAAGCCAACCGCCAGGCATACATGGGAGCCGCTACGACAATGTACGAAGTTCAAAATTCGCCTTTGCTGGCCTCGATTGCGAGTGGCATACTGGCAAAGGCCGCCGCGACCTGCG
>JAYSYV010001121.1:0-1123 GCA_043727245.1 Chloroflexota bacterium
CCCCTTTATTCCACACTATAAGGGCAGCCCCAAACTAGAATTAACGGTCAAACCAGACGGGAGCATGGCAATCGGTTCTTTCGACCCGCAGACAAGTATTGGCCGGTTCGTGGCCTCCATGAGCGCCAGCGCGGTCAGGGCCAAACTTACCCGCTTGAAACAGAGCGCCCAGAACTGTGGTGGTTGCGGTCGCTGTTGCCATGATGGTGATATTCCACTTACTCACTTTGACTTAGGTGGCCTCGCCGCCGCCCGTTTTGCCGACCTCTTTGCCCGGCAACCAGAATTAGCTCTGGCCGAAGTGCGGGCAAATTTTGTAATTTCAAGAGCGACGCTACCGGGTGAAGTTCCGGGTCTGGTCCAGGCGGACCGGCTACTCTTGCGAAAGAAAGATGGCACTACCGGCGAGGGTAGCCCCTGTGCCTTTCTGGATGGCCGGGGTCTATGTAGCGTTTACGAGGGGCGACCCTTGCTCTGCCGCCTTTACCACTGCGCCCGTACATCGCCTGCCCTTGAAACCCTTTACTATTCGGTGTATTACAACCTGGAATGGCTGGGTCGGGCAGTCCAGAGTGGTCTATGGCGGCCCGACCAACTCATTACCTCGGACTTAATTTTTGAACAGTCGCTAGGCCAACTCGCCAGCTTTTCGGCCCTGGCCCTGGTAGCCCAGGAACTAAAAAGTAAAATTTTATAAAATAACCCGCTCTAAAAAGGCTTTGATTTTTTGGAGTTCTTCAAAGTTAATTTCATGTTGGCCGGGAAACTCGTAATATTCGACCGGCACTCCGGCCTGTTTCAAGACTTGAACCGCTCCCCGACCTGCCACAACAGGCACTACCGGGTCATAGCTACCGTGACCGATAAAGACCGGCGTTTGAAATTGGGCCAGAACTTCTTTTAAATCACCCTTGTCCTGGGCGTAATAGGTAGCCAGGTTGGGCGGATTCATGAAGTTAAAAGGGGCATCGGCTAACAGAATACCGCTCAAAACGACCAGCCCGGCTAATTTTTGAGGATAGCGCAAACCTACTTCAAACGTCATCATGCCGCCCTGGCTGAAACCGCCCAAAACTACCCGGTCGGTTGGGGTCTGGAAGCGTTCCAGCAGTTCGTTGACCAG
>JAYSYV010001122.1:0-3784 GCA_043727245.1 Chloroflexota bacterium
ACAATGTTTATCCCAAACATGGGCATAACATGAATTCCTAAGGCTCTGGCGCCTTCAATTAACCGCGTAAACCCGGCTTCTCCGCCCATACGCGGGTCCGGGCGATAGTCGCCGTACTGCCAGTAATAGCGCCCTTCCCACCCTGGCAGATAGGCCAGAATCCGCTGCGGCTCAATGCGCTCGGCCAGCCACCTTAAAGTCTCCAGTACTTTTGAATAGTCATTAAAGACATAGCCGGTATAGTGCTGGCAGTGAATGGCCGCCACCAGCGAAATCTGCCTGGCCCAATCCGGTACGTCGGAACGCTTTTCCCAGGGAACTAAATTAAGAGTTTGCTCAAGATGGCTGGCCTGGTCTTTGAGAATTTGCTGGACACTTCCTGTCCACCCCACCTCCCAGGTCGGAACCTTCACCCGGTTAGTCATTTCAATAGCGGTATCTTCAAAAATCAATTCTACCGTTAGAGTATCATCTTTTGGAATAAAGACAAAACGCTTTTCTCTGATTTGACTGTCTAGTGAGCGGAAATATTGTAATTCTTTGGCCTGGTTTTGTAACACCACCAGGGGAGTATAAAGTTCCCGCCAGCCTTCCGGATAGCGTAAATTTAACCCGGTTTCGGGGATTTCCCTGGCTGACCCTTCGCGTAAATTGACTATAACACCTGGAGTTACGTTGGTGAAAAAAAGCTTAACACATCTAATTGTTTTAGTACAATGAGCTTCGATTTCAAAGCAAGTTGAGTTAGACTGGGCCACTGCTTCCAGGCTTACGAAACCCTCCACCCTTTCCTGACCCCCGGCCCAGCTCAGGCCGTTACAAACTACCGTGAACCGTAAACCATCCTGGGTAATGGCAACCTGACTTTGATCCAGTCCGTAAACATTCTCAAAAGTAAAGACTTGAATTCCAAAATGAAGTCCATTGAACTCAAAGATTTGATCACCGAAATCAAAACTTAAATCCTGCATTTCTACACTCCTTTTCCCACGGTTTCTTTAGCCTAAATATAGATTTCTAATTGAAGGGCTGCTAAAACTTCGTCAATAAACCCAAAGGGGATACCTTGAGATTTCTATATAATTCAGATCAACGCTACCGGAACTATCATCTTTTTGTAACTTTATGGTGTTAACTCCGGCTTGCAATACTACCGACACATAAATAACATTTTGCGAGAAAGTACCCCACTCATTTGTCATAGGAAAGGTTACTGCCACTTTTTTAGTATTATTAAGATAAAGGGCCAGTTTATTAAGCGCGTGGTCACCATTTGCATAATTTATTGCCAGGCGGTATTCCCCGCCTTCCGTCACCAGTACTGAAAACTGAATATTATTACCTGTATCCTGGAAGCCACCGGCATATTTGCCACCAGTAGCACTTTGCGCCAGGAACGTAACTGCTCCTGCCAGGGTAGCGGCCTGGGCCTCATAACGAGTCGTGGTAGGGTTGGTTATGGGCTGGACATATAAATTGTCGATTAAACCGAACCCTGGTTTACCCGGCGGCAAATGCAGTCCCACCTGAGCCTGGCTGCCCTTAACCGTAAATTCAAGGGTGCGGCTGACCCACTCCCGGTGCGTACTGTTGGAAGTTTCAACAACCGTGGCATAACTATAAGGCCCGCCACCATAGCCATCTACAAGGAGGCGAGCTTCTTGATCTGTTTGCACAAAGGCGTAGGCCCGGTAGGTTACCCCGTTTTCAAGACCGGTAAGATTCACGTAAAGTTTAACTTCATTCAGCTTGTCATCGGTAACAACCATGCCGTACCAATCTCCTGAGTGGGCCACCCCGTTATTTGCGGCATATGCGTGCGGGCTTTCGAGGCTATCACTCTGGGGAGTCCAGACCTGCCAGCCGCTTAAATCGCCTAGCTCAAAATCTGCGTTATTTATCAGAACGACTTTTTCCGGCTTAACCTCCTGCCCCCGCCCACTGATGTAATAGGTTGTTTCGTCAACGCGGCCACCTTTTGCCACGATCATTTTTTCTGCGTTGTCCTGGTACATTTTGACAATATCGCTGAACTTTTGCTCATCTGGATAATCTTTGTTTATGTGCGGGTCACGATGGAAATCATTGATCATGCGCCCTTCACCACCAGCATAAATTCGATCTTTAACCAGAGAAGGCGTTCCAGCCAGCCCTTTGACAATTCCCAGGAGGCCAGCCGCCGTTGAGGCAATATCAATAGCTTCGTTACCCATTAGGGAAGCTATACGTAGAGTTTCTACATAATCATTTTTCCCATACAGCATTGAAAGGACAAAAGTGCCGTTGTTAAAATCCGGGTTAACCATCGGGTTATCTGTCTGGTTAAGTTTGCGCCGGAAATTGTACATCTCAGCCTGGGACCACCGCCAATCGTCCGGTTTTTGGGTGTAAAGAGCCTGAGCTTTCTGGTAAATCTGCCAGTTCCAGCTATTACGCGGTAGAGTCAGCGCCGCCTTTTCCAGGGCCGCCCTTGCATCGGTTTCAAAGTAGGCATACGAGTAAGCCGTTGCCAGGAACCTGGCCCACCAGACCGCCTCCCACTCCGCCACCACAAGGGCAAATTTCTCGTTCAGGTCGCGAGTTGTCACAGGCATCCCAGGCGCGATACAGCCGATGGTTTCCGTTTCGATAAAAGCTTCAGTTACCCAATACCAGCGGTTAAATTCGCCAAGCCCGGTCAGGGGCGGCAGCATATCTTCGTCGCGGATTAAGCGCATTGCTTCAAAGCCGCCTCCCCAATCGCTAACCTGGTGAATTTGCCATTCGTCTTTAATGTCCTGAAAGGAAGGGTTAATACCGTGTTCCTTAATAATTAGCTGGTTAAAGAAGTCGATGTGCCAATCGTCATTGGACGAGATTTTGCCCGGTCCCTGGTAGATAACGTAGTTGGTGGTTGAGGAAGGACTCCAATTCGAGAAATTACCGGCATAGGGGCCATTCATGAGTTCAAACCAATCATCCGGCAAGCTGCTGGTTGATGTGAATTCATAAGCTGATAGAACTCCTGCAATCTGACCTAAAATACAAGCGAGAGTTTTATCATAATAACTCTCTTTTGAAATTGTTAAGTATGATACAGGGTCAGGAGTATCATTATTGATTTTAGTGGTTTTGGTATCTCTAGGTTGGACAGCAGGATAATTATTTGCCAGGCCCACGACTATTACTCCGGCTCCCACGACCACTCCCCCGCTCAGAGCCACAATTCCAACAAACTTGCGGCGACTCAATGGCTGTCTTCTATTGGTGTCTTTCATCGCACCACCCATGAATGTTTTTATCCGGGGCCGTATCAAGCTCTTTGCAACTTACAACCCGGTGTAAAAGGTTGGGCAGGTTTTGAAAACTACCCAACCTTAACCTTATAGAATTAGCTTCGCGGCTTGTTCACGATGCCGCAAGCCTGGTTTACCCATTGGTCGGTCGTGATCTTACCGTTGCGCCAGGTGTCCATTACCGCATTCAAATCATCATCGATTTGCTGGTAGTTGGGGCCGTAAGGTGCGGGCTGGGTATAGTCCAGCCCACTGATAACGGTTGCCCGGTCGGCAGCGCTAATCTTTAGACCAAAAAGCTGGTCCCCGGTAGCATTTAATACATCCTTGCGGATTGGAATACCGCCCGTGCCGGTGGAAGATACGGCTGTAATGGCTTCGGCGCTATTTAACGCGAGCAATGCCTGGCGGGCTTCGTTCGCATGAGCACTTCCTTTGAGTACCACAAAGGAGTCGGTAAAAGCGGTCGAGACTGATTTACCTTTGCCGGATGGAATTACAGCTACCCC
>JAYSYV010001123.1:0-1119 GCA_043727245.1 Chloroflexota bacterium
CCGGTAAAACGGTAGTAGGTTACGGAGCGCCTGGCAAAGGCAACACTTTACTGAATTACTGCGGTATTAGGACTGATTTTCTGGAATATACGGTTGACCGCAGCCCTTACAAGCAAGGCAAATACCTGCCCGGCACGCATATACCAATCTTTGCGCCGGAGAAAATTAAGGAAACCAGACCCGATTATATTTTAATTCTGCCCTGGAATCTGAAAGAAGAAATAAGCCAGCAAATGAGCTACGTCAGAGAATGGGGCGGCCAATTTGTAGTACCTATACCGGAAGTAATTGTATTTTAGGCCGGAAAGTCTGGCAGCTACTTTCGAGAGCTTAAGCCAAAAGCATCCTGCCACAAGCCCAGGCCGATCTTGCGCCACTTTTGTAGAGTAGGGAAACAGTCGAATCAGCCCGAACTGTTAAGCTGGTAAAGAAAAACATGAGCCAAAACAAGCTACTGAATAATACTCAGTCTTCCAAACCGGCCAGAGAGTTGAAAGAATGTGTAAGCGTTATAGTACCCTCTTACCGCCGTCCCGATGAACTGGTGCGCTGTCTTAAAGCCCTGGAAGTCCAAACCCGGCTGCCCGACCAGTTGGTTGTCACCGTCAGGTCCGACGACACCGGCAACCTGCAACGCCTGGCCGAGTTTAAAAAGACCACCACGCTGCCCTTAGAAGTAGTATTGGTCGAAACGCCGGGACTCATAGCGGCCTATAACGCCGGGTTAAAAGAAGCTCGTGGGGATATAGTCTGTCTGACGGACGATGATGCCAGACCCCACCCGGACTGGCTGGAACGACTGATCCGGTACTATACAGACCCTGGCATTGGTGGAGTAGGCGGTCGCGATTTGGTTTACCACGATGAGCAACTGGAAGACGGTCTGGTTAACAAGGTAGGCACTCTGAACTGGTTTGGCCGGCGCGAAGGCAACCATCACCTGGAATTAAAGAGCGGCCAGCCGGTAGAGGTTTTCACCTTAAAAGGCGTAAATTCCAGCTACCGGCGCAAGTTGATGGGCCAGTTCGATGGCAATTTACGGGGTCTGCCGGAAACAGCTAACGAAGATGATATGGGACTTAAGATTATCAAGCAGGGGTATCATTTGATTTATGACCC
>JAYSYV010001124.1:0-3776 GCA_043727245.1 Chloroflexota bacterium
GTAACTGGGGTAACATTCATCTAAATTTAATACTTTCCTTCCTGCTAGCCGAAACGAGCAATCGTACCCGGCGTTAAATAAGGGATAATCAACCTTTGCTTTGCTACACGTTTAGATGCAACTGAAACTTAATTATACAATATTAAAACTAAGTTTGCATCTCAACCCAGCCCCAATTTGGCCTTTTTAGCAAACTTTATCAAATTTCTATCCTATAAACCCTGATTATCAGGTAGTTACGGCAACTTCTTGATATAGTTTTGAATTTCAGATAGTTCTTTCCGCCAAATTATGCTGGAATAGGAATTGAAGCGATTAAGCTAACATCCCACAAGTTGGGGGAAGTATACCATACTTGCAACCGCTTGGTTAATAAGCCCTGGCAAACAAAGCATAACAATCGGCTGGTTGGCCGGTGTAGAGGCTGGGGCCGGGCCTGAAGTCGCTCTGGTCCAGCGGGATACAGCGCAAAGTTGCTTTGGTTTCTTCCTTAATTTTTAGCTCAGCCGCTGTATCCTCGGTCCACTTCACTTTGACAAAGCCGCGCTGTTCCGCGATTATCCGCTTGAATTCCTCGTAATCGCTGACTTCCCTGGTATTGTCGGCCCGGAATTTTAAGGCCCGCTCGAACAAAGCTTTCTGGATTTCCTCGAATAGCTGGGGCAACCGGGTCGTGAGCGCTTCAACCGGCACGGCTTCTTTAGCCCGGTTGTCCCGCCGCACCAGCATTACACTGTTGTTCTTGACATCGCGAGGTCCGACTTCCATCCGCACCGGCACACCCCGTAATTCCCACTCGTTATATTTCCAGCCGGGCGTTTCATCGCGCCAGTCGGCCTTGAAGCGAATGTTTGCAGCTTTGAGCCGTTTGGTCAACTGTTCGACCAGGGTTGCGACCTCGGTTTTCTCGGCTTCGTTGCGCCAGATTGGAACTATGACCACCTGGACCGGGGCCACTCTTGGCGGCATAATCAGACCGGCGTTATCGCCGTGTGTCATTATCAGGCCGCCGATTAAACGGGTGCTGGCTCCCCAACTGACTGTCGCGCAATATTTACGCTGCCGGTCCGAATCCAGGTATTGAATATCGAAACTCCGGGCGAAATTCTCGCCCAGATTGTGGGAAGTCCCGGCCTGCAAAGCTTTACCGTCACCCATCAGGGCTTCGATAGAATAAGTCCGCAGCGCCCCAGCGAATTTTTCGTTCTCGCTTTTCCGGCCCATTACCACCGGTATGGCTAATTCTTCTTCGGCCAGCGACCGGTAGGTTTCCAACATCATGAGGGTGCGTTCCTCGGCATCTTCAATCGAGCGATGGGCCGAGTGGCCTTCCTGCCACAAAAACTCGCTGGTCCGCAAAAACAGGGTCGTCCGCTTTTCCCAGCGCATTACATTGTTCCAGAGATTTATAAGCACCGGCAAATCGCGGTAACTTTGAATCCAGCGCGAATAGGCGTGGCCGATAATCGTTTCCGAAGTGGGCCGAATTGCCAGGGGTTCTTCCAGTTCTTCACCGCCGCCCCGTGTTACCCAGGCCAATTCCGGCGCGAAACCCTCAATGTGTTCGGCTTCGCGTTCAAAAAAGCTTTTGGGGATTAGAAGCGGAAAATAAGCATTTTCGACATCCACCTCCTTGAAACGGGCATCCAAAAGTTTCTGAATATTCTCCCAAAGAGCGTAACCATAGGGCCGGATAATCATCGTACCGCGCACTGGACCGTAGTCTGCCAGTTCGGTTTTGCGGATTACCTCGTTATACCACTTTGAAAAATTGTCGTCTTTATCGGTAATATCTTCGACAAATTTAGCTTGTTCGCTCATAATCCACCTCATTTCAGGCTGTCCTGTTCTGAACGCAGGAATTTTTAACATGCCTCAAAAACCCTATTGTTTTTGCGAGGCCAGCCTAAATCTTGAGTGCAGGTGAGGAAAAAAGAGGACTAAGATTCAGGACCTCGCTGATAAGGTTCCTGTTCGTTCAAGACTGCCCGGTAGAGGCGAGGGGGCCGGTGGCGACCACCTTCCAGCCGTTCGTTCGTTTCAATAATTGCGCCGCTGGCTTCAACCTTGCGCTTGAAGTTGGCAGGGTCTTCTTTTTTGGCGTGGCGGCCCTGGATAAGGTCGTAGACCTCGCGCAACTGGGTCAGGGTAAAGGTGGGCTGCAAGAATTGAAAGGCGATATTAGCGTACTTGATTTTATTGCGTAGCCGCCACAGGGCATAACTCAGAATTTCTTTGTGGTCGAAAGCCATCTCGGTGGGAAGTTCGTCCACCGGGAACCAGCGCGCTTCGGCGGTGTCCCGGCCCGCCTCGACTTTTTCCCGGTCGGTACGTACCAGGGCGTAATAGGCCACCGATATGGTGCGCCCGCGTGGGTCGCGTTCCTTGCGCCCAAAACTATAGAGTTGTTCCAGGTAAGAGGCTTTGAGGGATGTCTTTTCCAGAAGCTGACGGTGCGCCGATTCTTCCAGGCTTTCGTTGGTGTGGACACGCCCGCCCGGTAAAGCCCAGAAATTCTCGAAAGGTTGTCTGGCCCGCCGGACTAACAAGACCTGCAATTCATCGTTGGCATGTCCCTGGGCTTCTAGCTGTTCCCAGGCCGGTACATGACGAGGACGAAGGCTGAATATGACCACATCTACAGTTAAAGATATGCCGTTTTGGGTGTTATTTCCTGTTGGTGTTACCCTATCTGTTTCCTGTGTCATTTGTCTGTCCAGCTCTGGTAACGGGTTTTATTGCAAGGTCGCCCAGCCTTAATTTCAGGAAGCGTTGATGGTATTTAACCTTAGTCTAACATTGTGAGCTGTTTTCGTCAACTTGACTATAAGTAGGCAAAAAAAAAGGAAGTACCCGGACGGATACTTCCCCCTTAATGGAATTACATATTCTGGCTGGAAGACTGGTTCGTTTCCGTGGTAGCATCCAGAGCGCCAAACTGCCCGGCTGTGTTCGGGGCCGTTTGATGAGGCATGGCCTGACTCATTGGTGCGCCCTGGCTCATTACCGCAGTAGCGCCTACTTCGCTTTTCAGATCGGTCTTGAGTTCTTGCATCTGCAAACCCAACTGCTGCAACTGGTCCTGGTTAAAGTGTTCGCGCACTTTGGGGAAAAGCTCGGTTTCTTCTTTTTGGACATGATGCTGGACATCCCGCATCACTTCGGTCATCTGCTGGCCCCACTCGGCGGAAGTGTTATCCAGGGTTGAGATCATCTGTAACAGTTGCTTTACCTGAGCATGTTCCTGGTACGCTTCTTCAACCAGCGCAGTGGTATCCGGGTTGTTGCGGACAGCCGGGTAAAAGATTTTTTCTTCGATCTCGGTATGAACAGTCAAATCTGCTTTAAGCTGTGCGAAAAGGTGGTCAAATTCCTGAGCATTACCGCCTTTTTCAAATTGTTGGAAGAGGCCGTCTACCTTACGATGGTCTGCAATTAAAAGTTCTAAAGCGTCCATTCTTATCTCCTTATCTTTCCTAAAGAAATTACCGATTTGCTTTCGTTCCAGGCAAGCCAGTCTGATTACCTTCGTCCGTTGTTCGGGCTAATTCTGGGTGGCCTGCCTTAAACAACTGCCAGTAAAATGCCACGGTTTCCTGTCTACTGTTAATACTGCAATAATCAGACCATTATTCGGGAGAAATTGTAAACTTTTAGTTAAGCTAATTATCTAGTTGGAAAGTTTGTGTTGAGGAAGAAGTTGAAGAGGACACTAAAAACGAGTAACCAGGCTAAACTCAGGATTAAAAGGGTTTTACTCAAAAAACGAGAGTCAG
>JAYSYV010001125.1:0-3771 GCA_043727245.1 Chloroflexota bacterium
AAAAAATAAAGGCCAGCAAAATGCCTGAAAAGAAGGTTCTGCGTCTGACCTGCCCGGTTTGTGAAACCAATCTGAAGGTAGCCGAAGGAATTGAACGGTTTGCCTGTCTGAGTTGTGGGGCCGAACTAAAGGTGGTTACGGCTGACGGGCTGGTAAGTCTGGTTCCGACCCAGGCCAGCACCGATCAGATGAGCGATTCTCAACAACAACTTATCGAAGTAAATTCCGCGCTCAAAACTGCCGATGATGTTTACGGGGTCGGTTGCGCCATCGCCACTATGGGAATTACCCTGGTGGCTTGTATCGTGTTGGCTTTAGCTATTGTTTTGCAAAGCCAGATTATTTTCTGGTTGGCTATCGCGTTGGCGCTGGTCTTACTGGCTTTTGTTCTGTTCATGTTCCTGACTGCCAGCAGTCGTGGTACTGACCCGCTTTTGCGCCAGCGCGACCGCCTACAGGCCCAGGTCGAGGCCGAAGAACCGCCTGACAAAGTTGAAACAGAACTGCTTGACCCGGCCAAACCTATCGAACCGGACGAAACTACTTCCTGAGTCGGTTTTAACTTTTGGTCTGATAGAATATTTAGAAGATTAGCACGGAAGCCGATAAATTATGACTGTTACACCAAAAAAGACGAGCAGCGGGCGCTGCCAGGTTTGCGGAGAGTCTGCCCCCACCGGCCACAAAGTTTGTGATAAATGCTGGCCCGATAAAGCCGTTAAAGCCGGTAAAGCGGCTAAATGCGACCTGTGTGGCAAGCCGCGCATGCTCGATAAAATGTTGCCGGTTAAAAACGGCGTGATGATTTGCAAGGAACACCGGGACGGATAATTAAAGGATATGGTCGACCAAGTTATAAATCAAGGATTGAACGAAGAAGCCCAGGAAGCGCAACGGCTGCTAGACCAGGGCCAGGAAGCGCTGGAAACAGCTGCCAGTGTAGGGCCAGATGAGGCCATTAAACTGTGCGACCAGGCGCTGGCCCTGTTCAAACGGGCGCGAGAACTGGCTGTCGAAGACCCCCTGCTGAACCGCGAGGCGCGGGTGGCGGTTGCGACTGCTTACAGCCAGCGCGGTCACCAACAGCGTTACACCAGCAACTTTGCCGGGTCGCTGGCCGACCTGTCACAGGGGTTGCGCCTCAACCCGACCAACGCCGAAGATTACTACTACCGGGCTTTAAGTTACCTGGGTAACGGCGACCCCAGACAGGCTCGGACCGATTTAATCGAGTATCTCAAACGGGGCGAAAATGACTTTTTACGCGAACAGGCCCGCCACCACCTGACCGAACTGGCCCCCGGCAAAGATGACCCGCTGGCTAGTTCGCTGCACTGGCGTAACGAAGGTATGCGCTTTAATGCCGAGGCGAGCCAGGCATCCCAACCGCGTGGCGAGGATGCCAAACCGGACTGGCTGACGGCGGTCCGGCTGTACAACCAGGCTATAGAGGCTTTCAACAAGTCTATGGAACTTAACCCTGCTGACAAGATTACCCGCATCGGCCTGATGACCTCCCTCAAAGATCAGGCCGAAGCCTACCGCCAGCTAGACGAGTATGACCTGGCGGTGGCGAATTACGACCGGGCGTTGGAACTTCAACCGGGCAGCCAGCATCTTTTTTTCAAGGCGGAAACTCTTTTTCAGGCCGGGCATGTCGAGCTGGCGAAGACTATCTTCCAGGAATATGTCTCGACCGGCAAAGACCCCGGACTAAAGTCGCGAGCGCAAAGTTATATTACCGGCAAAACTAACCGGGTGAACAGCTAGTGCTGTCAGTATCTATCGTGGTGGTCAGCTACGGTTCGGCGGTTTTTCTGGCGGAATGTCTGGGCAGCTTGCTTGATAATTGCGCCGCCTACGGTCCGGCCAAAGTCGCCCTGGTCGAGAATCACCAGGACCGCGCCCAGGTCGAAAAGACTCGCCAGGCTGCCGCGCCTTTTTTCAAAAAAGGTTTGCAGTTCTGGGCGGCCCCGGCTAATCTGGGCTACGGAGCAGGCGCAAACTGGGGCTGGTCCCGGCTGGGCGGCAGCGCGGTAAATATCGTACTTAATCCCGATATGAGCTTTCCGGCGGGTTGGCTATCCGCTTTCATACGGCCTTTCGATCAAGACCCAAACGTGGGGATAGTTGGCTGCAAGCTGCTGACCGCCGAAGGAAACATTCAACATGCCGGGGGCTTAATCCGGCGCGACCTGGCGCTGGCCGAGCATTTCGGGGCGGGCGAGCCGGACGATGGACGCTGGGACGCGTCTTGTCCGGTCGAGTTTGTAACTGGGGCGGCGTTGGGAATACGGGCTGAATTAGCGGACCGGCTGGGCGGCTTTGACCCGGCTTTTTCCCCTGGCTATTACGAAGACGTGGATTTATGCAGGCGGGCGTGTGAACTTGATTTCAGTGTCTGGTACGAAGCGCAAGCGGTAGCTTATCACTACGAAGGTGGCACTTTTGGCCGGGGCTTGAACTATTATCTGCCGCTGCATCGCAACCGCCTGCGCTATATTTTCAAGCATTTCTCAACTCACCAACTGTTGACCGAGGTTTTGCCCGCCGAGAAACGCCGCCAGCAAAACACTATGGACGACCTGGACCGCCAGGCCAGCCTGATTATCTACCGGGCCGCTGCCCGTTCCTATATCCGACCGTTCAGCCGGGACTTATCCAGCCCGTTCCAGGAGAAACAGACCGCTTTGAAAAAGATAAACCACTCTGTCCAGGTAGACCTGTACGACCTGTCCCTGGAAGACTCTTCCGCCGAGAGCGCGGCATTATCCCGTCAAATTATGGAGCGAGTCCAGGCGGTCAAGCAGAGCTGGCTGGTCGAGGAAAAGCCTTTCAGGTCGCGAGTACCTTTTGTAGCAAGTCTGCGTGAGTGGTTCAATTCGATTTCGACTCGCTGGTACATTAAGCCAATCCTGGCCCAGCAGGTGGATTACAATGCCGCCGTAGCGAGAGCTATCGAAGACCTTGGCAAACTGGCCGCCGGAAGTCAGGCCGTTCAGGATTTGCAGGTGGCTACCTTATCCGAGCGAATGCTTTTCCTGGAAAATCGGCTGGAGCGGATTGAAACTTTGCTGGAAAAGCTGGCCGGTCCTGGACAGGTCGATTCTTCTCCCGTTTGAACAGAGTTATTGTGTCAACCGGGTTTTTAAGTGGTTACTCAAAGCCTAACCTTGCCAGGGATCAGGTCTGCCAGTTTCAAAAACTCCGAAAAAAAATTGTTTATAGGGAAAGGCATCAAATAGTTAAAATGTCCCAGGAAACCAGCAGCCCAGATGTAGCTAAAGAACTGGCCCAGTTGCGGCAAGCCGTCAAAGAGCGGCGCGAGAAATTACATGGCGATGACCTGGGCGAATTACGCTCGCTGGTGCGCCAGGTTAACGAACGCTGGAACGTCAGCGCCCACCTGCCTATTACCTGGGGCGGTCCTCCCCTTATCGGGCGCGGCCTGGCCTATGCCAAGCGGGTTACACGGTTGCTCTTGCGCTGGTACATCAACCCGATTATCGAGCAGCAAAATAATTATAATGCGGCGGCTACCCGCGCCCTGCTACAGGTCAATGCCTACCTGGAACAGTTGACCCGCGAGGATTACGCCCTGGCCCAAAGATTGACCGCCCTGGAAGCCCGCCTGGTCCAGCCTGACGAGCAGCCTGGTGAAGCTGTGGATACAACCACCCCTGAACCTCCTGCCGATTAGCCCCATGAATATTATTATTTGCCATACCCAGGTTCCATTCGTGCGCGGCGGTGCGGAAGTGCTGGTGGACG
>JAYSYV010001126.1:0-11345 GCA_043727245.1 Chloroflexota bacterium
ATACGCTCCGAACCAAACCGGCGCATTAGTTCGTCTTCCAGCGACACATAGAAACGGCTGCTGCCGGGGTCGCCCTGGCGACCGGCGCGACCCCGCAACTGGTTATCAATCCGCCGGGACTCGTGGCGCTCGGTTCCAATGATATGAAGGCCACCGTGCTGAATCACCACGTCGTGAGCTATCTGCCAGCGGCGTTCGGATTCTTCGACAGCCTCCTGGTAAGCGTCAGTGTTGCGGTCGGAGTCGGTCAAACCCTGTTCGACCAGTATTTCTTCAAGATAGCTATCCGGCGAACCGCCCAAAATTATATCAGTGCCGCGTCCAGCCATATTAGTCGCGATAGTCACGGCAAAAGGCCGTCCGGCCTGGGAGATAATCCCGGCTTCCTTTTCGTGCAACTTGGCGTTGAGAACTTTATGCGGAATATTAGCTTCTTTGAGCTGCTGGCTGATGTCTTCGGATTTTTCAACACTGACTGTACCGACCAACACCGGTCGCCCAACTTCATGCAATTCGTGAATTTCTTCAACCACCGCTCGGAACTTGGCTTCCTCGTTGCGATAGATCAGATCGGTAAAATCCTTGCGAATCATGTCGCGGTTGGTCGGAATAGTTACCACGTCCAGGCCATAAATTTTGATGAATTCTTCCGCCTCGGTCGCCGCCGTACCGGTCATACCGGCCAGTTTTTTGTACATACGGAAGTAGTTTTGAAGGGTAATAGTCGCGTAGGTCATGTTTTCATGCTCGACATGGACCCCTTCTTTGGCCTCAACCGCCTGGTGCAAGCCACCTTCCCAGCGTCGGCCTTCCTGCAAACGCCCGGTAAACTCGTCTACAATAATAACTTCCTTGTTATCCCGCACCACGTATTCCCGGTCGCGCAGGTATAGCTCTTTGGCTTTTAAGGCGTTTTCCAGGAAAGAGACATAGTGACTCCACTTGTCATCGTAAATGCTTTCGGTTTCGGGAATAGTCAGCAAGTTTTCCACCCGGTCTATACCGCGCTCGCTGATATTGACCACCCGCTTTTTCTCGTCCACCTCGTAATCCGTAGCCTTGCGTAACTGGCGGGCAATGGAGGCAAAGCGCATATAATCGTCCTGGGCCTGGGCGGCCTGACCGCTGATAATAAGGGGGGTCCGGGCTTCGTCAATCAGGATGTTATCTACTTCATCAACGATAGCGAAATTTAGTTCGCGTTGGGAGAGCCGTTCGACATCGTTCGCCATATTGTCGCGCAGGTAGTCAAAACCAAATTCATTGTTAGTGCCGTGGGTAATGTCGGCGCGGTAAGCCTCGCGGCGAGTGGTTGGCCGCAAATGCCGCAGGATGGGGTCAGGGTTGTGGTAGTCAGGGTCAAGCATAAAGCTATCCGGGTTAGCCGGGTTGCCACCGTTGCTCTGGATAACCGCTACGGTCAGGCCCAGGTTCAGATAAATTGGACCCATCCACTGGCAATCCCGTTTCGTCAGGTAATCGTTGGTCGTAATGGCGTGGACACCCTTACCGGCCAGGGCATTGAGATAGGCTGGCAGGGTCGCGACCAGAGTTTTACCTTCCCCGGTACGCATCTCGGAAATTTTGCCCTGATGCAACACCATACCGCCGATAAGCTGCACTTTATAATGTTTCTGCTTGTGGGTGCGCCAGGCCGACTCGCGCACGGCGGCAAAGGCTTCCGGCAAAATATCGTCCAGTTTTTCGCCCTTTTCCAACCGCCCCCGGAACTCGACGGTCTTGCCTCGAAGTTGCTCGTCCGACAAATTGGAAAATTTCGGCCCCAGTTCATCTATAATCCGCTTGGCTGGGCCTTCAAATTTGCGGATTGCCGCCTCGTTACCCCCACCGGTCAGGAAATTTACAAAACCTTTTAACACTGCAATTCCCTCTATAATTGGTATAATTCCAACTTACTAACTGCCCGCCGAATTATAAAGATTTCCGGGCAGTAAAATTCTTCCATTTTTATATTCGCAGAATATTATACCACACCGTTCCCGGCCAACTGTACCGTCTATCACACCTCTAACATGATTTAAATCTTTAAAGCGCCGGAACAAAACCGGCCAATAATACGTATAACATTCACTATATTAATGATTTTAACGTTACAATTTAAAGCGGCAAAGGGCCGTCAAGGGGGCGCGATACCGGCGAACCTGCAAAGTAAGTTGTACGGAAAGAGAACCGATTTTAATGTTAGACCACAAAAACCCTCAGCTTTCCGCTACCCCGGATACTTCCACCGAACCCAGGGACGAAAAACTCACTATCAGCCTGGAAGAGCAGAAACGCGAAATTATCAGCACGCGCAAGGTCGGAGGCCAGCCTTTAACCGAAACTGTCGCCAGCGATACGACCGCTGCCGGGCAGGTCGAACCGGCCCACCCGGCCAATACTAATCGCATTCGCGTGCCAAGCCGGGACAACCACAAATTAGCGGCGATTATCGAGCGGGTAAACACCGATATTGAACTGTTCACGATGTGGAAATGCGCCAATATCAACGCGGTAGACCGCCTGGGTATCAGCGACCACGGTCGGGTCCATGTCCAGATTGTCGCCAATATCGGCCTGAAAATGCTGCGCTTGCTGCGGGCCGGCGGAATTAAAAGCAGTATCGCCCAGCACCACGCCGCCAGCGGTATGACCGAGCAGGATGCCGAAGTGGTGGTCGTGCTGGGAGCTTTGATGCACGACCTGGGGATTTGCGTCCACCGCGACGAACACGAACACCACAGCCTCTGGTTGGCCGAACGCAAATTGCGCGAGTTACTGGACGGTCTTTACGACATCGAAAGCCGCACCATAATAACCGTCGAAACTTTGCATACCATTGTGGCCCACCAGCGTTCACAGCGCTGCCTGACGCTTGAGGCGGGGGTAGTCAAGGTAGCCGATGCCCTGGATATGGCAAAAGGCCGCGCCCGTATTCCCTTCGAGCAAGGCCACATCAACATTCACTCGGCCAGCGCCGCCGCTATCGAAAGCGTCGAACTAAGCGCCGGGGAAACCAAGCCAATCCACATTCAGGTCAATTTGCTGAATTCGACCGGCATTTATCAGATTGATGAACTGTTGCGGAAGAAAATTCAGAACAGCACCATCAAAGATTACATCGAACTGGTAGCCAAAATAGAGGCCGAAACTGAGCAAAAGCTGATGAGTGTCTTCAGCTTCTAGCCTGGATAGGAGAGCATAGGATGGCTGAGGCTGAGAAACCCAGCCGGTTGACCCAGGAAATATTTACTTACTACGTCGGCAAGGACAGCAAGGTATTTATTGCCTGGGAAGGCCAACAATTGACGATACTTAAAGACAAAGCCACGGCCCGCTTCAGGACCAAAATCCAGGGTTTGAGCGGGGAAGCGGCCCAACTGGTCATGGCTAAAATCACCGGGAACTTCAAGAGAGGTAATGAACACATGGCCTAACAGCACCAGGCTTCCAACCTTAACGACCAATAAAATTTATTAAAATTTACTTTAAGACCCTCTTGAGGGTCCTTTTTTATTGACAAGGGTATGAGTCTATGCTAACATCAACCCATTCTGGCACACTTTTACAAGAGCCGAACTTATAACTTAAGGCGAGTAGCTTGCATTCGCCTTGTCTAAAGCCCCTGGCAGTTTTAGGGCTTAACAATTTCGTAAAGCTTAACAAAGTATCACATAACCAGAAAAGTCAGCGTGCGGCTGGCCGGTCTTTAGTTTTTTATTTTTGGTGCGCCTGTTATTGGCAATGTATGCCTGTTCTGGGAGGCATCACGACCGGTTATTCCTACCCACGTATGGCGGTTTTTTGCAAAAAACCGTCCTTCCTGCTGCTCCAGCCAGTCTGACTCAAGGAGAGATCTTTTGAACCATACAAAAAGTAGTAGCTTTAATCACGCTACTAGCCAGTATTCGGTTGGGTCTAAAGCTGCTAACAAAAGCTTATCCAACTCGAAGCAATCACGTCTTCTCGCTTTCACACTTTTCTTTATAACACTTTTCTCTCTCACCACTTTTTTAGGGCCGGTTTCGGCGGTACGGGCCGATGATGGCCTGGGAGTTAACAACCAGGCCCGCGTAGCCAATACCGAAGGCGATGGCGTGCGTTTTCGCGAGTCGGCCAGTTCTGGGGCCGAGACGATTACGATCATACCCGAAAATGAATTAGCCACCATAAAAAGTGGCCTTACCAAAGACAAGCAAGGCAACGCTTTCTATAAAGTTGAATACCAGGGCAAAACCGGCTTCGCAATGAGCCAGTACTTAATTCTGGCCGGTAAAGCCGCTCCCAATGTCCAGGCTGTACCCGTGGGCAACCCGGCTAAAATCACCAATACCGGCGGTGATGGCGTAAACTTGCGCCAGCAAGCCAGCGCTGGCAGCGGTGTCCTGGCCGTTCTTTCCGAAAACACCCTGGTCATTTCGTTGGGTGGACCTTTCACCGATAAGCAGAATAACAGCTTCTTCCGGGTAGACTACAAAGGTCAGACCGGCTATGTATCGGTCGCTTTTGTGGGAACCGCTCCTAAAAACGCGGTGACAAGCGGCGGCGGCGGCTACATGAAAGTCACCAACACCGATGGCGACCCAATTCGCTTTCGCACCGGCCCTGGCCGCACTTACGACCAGGAAGGGCTGGTCTACGAAGGCCAGGTCGTTAAGGCACTGAGTGCTGCCGTAAAGGACGATGATGGCGGAAAATGGTATCGGATTGAGAGTGAGAGCAAGGTAGGCTTTGTAAACGGCACGTATGTTGCAAACACCGATGGCCCTGCCGCTCCCACTCCGGCCAAAGCTGTCGTACCAGCCCCAGCCAAAACCGCTGCGCCGGCTCCGACAGCTATCCCGAAAGCCCCGGCGGTCGTCCAGGCGGCTAGCAACGGCGCTCTCGGAGACAATATTGTGTCGTTCGCCAAAAAGTACGTGGGCTGGCGCTACGTCTGGGGTGGCAAAAACCCGTCTGCCGGTGGATTCGATTGCTCCGGCTTCGTCTACTGGGTTCTAACTCAGAACGGTGTCAGTGCCGGTTCCAGTGCCACCGGTGATATGAGCATCGGAGTGCCGGTTTCTGCCAACTCCCTCCAACCAGGCGACATTCTGATATGGTCTAACACCTATATGCCCGGCCCTTCGCATGTCGGCATCTACATTGGTGGAGGTAATTTCATCCACGCCGAAAATGCTTACACAGGTGTGACGATTACCAGTGTAAACAGTTCTTATTACGCCTCGCGCTTCACCGCTGCCCGGCGACCGGTGGCCTAAACCAGGCACTAAAAATAAAAGAGCCAGTGACAAAGATGTCACTGGCTCTTTTATTTTGCCCGCTTTCCTATCAAACCAATACACCGCTAATCCTGGGCAGTACAGGGGAGGTCTCTTTTTTATCCTATATTCTTCAAAATTCAGGTAAGATAAGGTAGTTAATGCACGGTTTTATACAAATGCATTTGTTTCATTTATTACATTTATTGCGATTAGGTGGTAATACAGTAACACCTTAATAACCTACAGTTAATGAGGGTAAGCTAGTCTGTAACTTTTTATGTGTTCTTAACTCATAAAAATTTATTCGGACGACTAATAAAATCAGCCATGTAATAAGTAGATTGGAAATTGCTGATGGAAACTTTAGAACACAATCCTATAGCTGTTGCCGCTGATGAGCAGTCAGTTCTAAACAAATTAGAGGGGGTTTTAGGAAAAGTTGTAGAAAACCAGTCTAATTCGGGTAAGGTTCAACTCGTCGGGCCAGATGGTGAGTTCATCGAACTGCCAGATTCGATCTTAAATGTATTGCGCCAGGTAGTTAATTACATGGTAGAAGGTAAAGTTGTTAGCCTTACATCCATTAACAAGGAATTAACCACCCAGGAGGCGGCTGCTTTATTAAATGTTTCACGGCCATTCCTGATTAAAATTCTCGAACAGGGTAAGCTTAATTATAGGTTAGTCGGTACTCACCGGCGTATTCATTTTGATGACCTTATGGACTATAAGAGAGGGTGCGATAGAAAGCGAAGCCAATTATTAGACGAAATGGTTCAAATTAGCGAAGAAGCCGGTGCATACCATAAAGAAGCTAAACTCCTGGGTAAGTGAATATACACTACTCTGTTACTAATCAAACTACCATAAAATAGCGGGTTTTCAAAATGAACTCATTTGGGGTGGTTCTGGATACGGCGGTGCCGCCTGGTTGAAACAGGGAACCGCCCCAGGAAATCATGATAGAATATCCAATTGAGAAAAGAAAAAGGCCGGAGTTCCGACCTTTTCTTTTTCATACTCATATACTAATCACAAATGCTAAATCAACCTATTATTGTTTGATATAGGGCTGGCCTACTGCCGCTGGGGGGCGACTGCGCCCGACTAACCCGGTCAGCACTACGATAGTCACGACATAGGGTAGCGCCTGAGTGAAGGTATGGAGCCATTCAATCTGGCCGTACCAGCTTTGGAGGGCCGTATCCATACCCTGACAGAACCCAAAGAGCAAAGCCGCGCCCCAGGCTCCTAGCGGGGTCCATTTGCCAAATATCATAGCGGCCAGGGCAATAAATCCGCTGCCAACAGTCATACCTTCTTTGAAGTATCCTACCACCTGCAAAGAAAAATATGTGCCGCCCAATCCGGCCAGAAAGCCGGAAATTAGTACATTGATATAGCGAACTTTGAAGACATTTACCCCGGCGGTATCGGCGGCCTTAGGGTTCTCGCCTACCGCCCGTGTACGTAAGCCCCAGGTGGTATAAAACAGGATATAATGCCCCACGAAAATCAGCACAATCGCCAGGATTGAAATCAAACCAATTTGAAAATTGATCGTATCAATTTTAAAGTCCAGCGAAGGCAATTTTCCCGCGTCGTTATTGCGCTTGGAACTGGTAAAAACCAGACTGTACAGGTAGGCCGTCAGACCAAAGGCAAAAATATTTATGACTGTGCCGCTGATAATCTGGTCTACTCTGAAGTAGATGGACAGTACCGCGTGAATCAAAGCCACGGCCATGCCTGAAATTGGCGCGGCAATCAGCCCCAACCAGACATTGCCGGTCAAAGCGCCCACCAGTGCGCCAAAGAAAGCTCCGGTCAACATCATGCCTTCGATACCAATATTGACCACGCCGCTGCGTTCCGAAAAAGTGCCGCTAAGAGCGCCCAGGGTAATCGGAGTAGCAAAACTTAGCGTCAGAATTGTAACCGAAACCAGGTCAATCAGGGGTTGGCCTGCGCCGAAAAAAGACCGCCAGAGGAAAATCAGCACCAGTAGGGCCAGTGCCACCAACGGCCAGCGGCTATTACGCAAATATTGCCGGACCGAACGGGTGCTGTCTATCTTTTCTTCACGATCTACCAGAACTTGTGCCATCTTTATTCTGTCTTTCCCCAACCACGTGATAAGACCACCTGGGGGCCTTGCGCCCCACGTATGCGGTACAGCCAGCGCAAAACCTGTTCGGCAGCCACGAAAATAATTACCAGAGCCTGAATCATTGAAATAAGATCGCCGGGCAGTTGAGTCCCATTATCCGAGACTGTTTCAAATTGCATTTGCCCGGCCCCACTTTGCAAAGCGGCAAACAGTAAAGCCGCCGGGAGAGCCGCGAGAGGATTATTTTTTGCAAGCAAAGCTATGGCGATACTATTAAAACCATAACCGGCCCCTAACGAGCCAAGAAACTGGTAATTGAAATTGGGATTGCCCATAATTTCCAGCGACCCGGACGCTCCGGCCAATAAACCACCCACAACCAGGGCAATAATAGTGATGCGAGCGACATTGATACCGGCATAGCGGGCCGCACTGGGATTGAGGCCGACCGTGCGGATTTCAAAACCCAGCGGGGTCTTCCACAAAATCCAGTACAATAGACCGGCCACTAAGATTGCCAGTATAAAGCCCCAGTGGAGTGGCAAATTAGTCGAGCCGGTACTGGTGGCGCTATCGTAGTCAAAAATAGTCGGGACGCGGGCATTTCCACCAATCGGGCGGGTAGTCGTCATTTTAGTGCCGCGCAATGGCCCTTCGGCTCCGACCAGGTAGGCCGTGATAAACCCGGCGATGTAATTGAGCATGATAGTGGTAATTACTTCATGCGCCCCGGAGAAAGCTTTCAGAGCGCCGGGTATCGCACCCCATATCGCCCCACCCACACAACCGGCAGCCAGGGTAATCGGCACTGCCGCAAAAGGCGGCAAACCGCTGACGTTAAAGCCAACCCAGGCGGCGGTAATAGCTCCGATTTTAAACTGGCCTTCCGCCCCGATATTAAAAAGACCGGCCTGGAAAGCGAAAACTACGGCCAGGGTGGTGAAGATATAGGGGGTAGTGGCGGCCAGGGTATTATTGATTTTGGAGGCATCCCCAAAAGCGCCCTTTGCCAGACTGCTATAAGCCGTAATCGGGTTAAAGCCCGATATTAAAATAACTACCGCGCCCACCAGCAGCGCCGTAAAGATGCCAAGTAAAGGTAGCGTCAGGTGTCGTGCTAAAATTCGCAGCCAGCGGACAACCAGATTATTGGCCGGGGCAGAGGTTGCAGCCATATTTTATAATTCCCTGAAACCAAGCAACTTCTTTTTGTGGGCGTTAAAAGTTGAACCTGTTAGTAATAACAGAATAAGTGGTTACGCTAGAGAACGCAACTGGGTTTACCTTGATGGACCTGTTGTATTAGCCGGTTTACTTTTTACGTGCAAGTCCAGGATATAAGAAAAGAGAATTGAACGAAATTAAGCGAAAATCAGGATTTCCTTTTATTTCTTACTTCAATTCTCTTTTCTCACTTTATATCCTATACCTCCTAGTTAAAAGAGGTTAAGCTAAACTTAAGCAGTAACGCCAGTTTTGATCGTGCCATCTTTCAGACCTGCATCAACCTTTAGAATTAGAGCTTTAAGATCAGCCGGGATAGCCGATTCAGTATCGTGGTAAGGAGCCAGGCCCACCGGCCCGGTGCTATTCCCACCCTTGAGAGTACCAGCGCTCGCCAGTTTCAGCAGGTCATAAACGCCATCCGTCAGGCGCTTGGTCGCGCTGGAAAGCATTTTCGGAGCCGCTTTCGGCAGGGTCAGATACTGGTCGGTATCTACGCCAATAGCATAGACTCCGGCTCCGGCGGCAGCTTCAACCGCGCCGTTACCGGTGCTACCCCCACCACCAAAGATGATGTCATTGCCAGCCTGAATCAAGGACTGGGTCTGTTGAGCGCCCCAGGTCGGGTCACTAAAGGCATTGTCGCCATCCGGGTGATAGGTGCTGGTAACTTCGGTCTTGCCAGCTTTTACCATGGCTTTGTTGTTGGCATCCAGCCAGGCCGCGCCCGCTTTGTAGCCTTCACCAAAGCGGAGAACCGCCGGTACGCTCTTGGTTCCAAACACGCCGCCGATTTTGCCCTTCTGGCTCATACCGGCTGCTAACACCCCGGCCAGGAAGCCGGCTTTGTCTTCTTCAAAAACCAGGCCGGTCAGGTTGGTCAGGGAGGCTTTAGGGTCTTGACCCTGGTCAACGCCGACGAACAAGACAGTCGGATTGGCTTTGGCGGCAGCAGTAGTCGCATCAGCCATCAAGAACCCAACAGTTACGATAACATCATATTTCTGGTCCAGGAACTGCTTGATATTGGCGGCGTAGTCCTTCTGGTCCTTGGTTTCGATGTATTTAGACTCGACCCCGGCTTCTTTAGCATACTTCTGGACACCTTCCCAGGAAGATTGGTTGAAGCTCTTGTCGTCGATCCGGCCAATATCGGTTACGAAGCCGACTTTAAGCTTCTTGCCAGCGCCAGCGGCGGCGGTAGCCCCAGAAGCAGCCGTAGTAGCAGCTGCGGCGGCAGTTGTTGCTGCGGCGGCAGTTGTTGCTGCGGCAGTTGTTGCTGCGGCAGTTGTCGCTGCGGCAGTTGTCGCAGCGACCGGAGCGGTGGTGGCAACTGCCGCAGCGGTTGTTGCGGCTGGTACTGTCGCGGTATTATCTCCGCAAGCTGTTAACATCAGGGCCGCCAGCATGGACAATATTGCTAACAGACCTAAAGTTGAAAATTTACGCATGTGTAATCGGTCCTCCTTGTAACAATTCATTACTTATAAAGCGCCTGGTAACTTCTACCCGGCAAACCTGCCGGATAACGGGGGTTAGATACAAAAAAGTTAAAGATGGCATTATAGAAAATACCAGTAATACCTGCTCTGGATTAAGGAACTGTCTATCAGGCCATTGTTCTCTAGTCATATGCTATCAAACAGGATTTTTATGCTCGCGAAGAATTTTCCTGGAAGCAGCTCGACTTTGAAATATATCTGCCTTGTTAGCAACTGTAGTGGGTGAATTATAGCATAGCCTTTTATGCGGAGCAATTTTTAGAAATGTTTGTAATTCTTTTGCGAAAGGGCTTAATCTGTGTATAATGAATCCTACCCCCAGGTTGCGCCAGGGGTAATTTTTAACTGTGCAGGAAGGGAAAAGGAAAATAAGTGCGGTTCGTTGTCATTGGCGGCGGCTGCTATGGTTTATACCACAGCGGTCAGCTTTACAAAGCCATCCAAAAAGGTAAACTACCTCCCACCAGCCAGTTAATAATGATAGACCGCAACGCCGAGCCTCCGGCCAGGGCTAAATTCGGTTTTTCTCCCAATTTCACTTTTGTCCAGGCCGATTGGCATACTTACCTGATGCAGTTTATGCAAGACCTGGACCGGTTCGAGCCGGAACGGGATAGAGAAACCGTCCAGATAGTTCCGCCGCCCTATGCTCCGCACCTTTTTTTTGAGTGGCTGCGGGCCGCTACCGACCTTGCTTTACAAGAACTCAGACCGGGCGGCTTCCAGGTGGAGCGGGAAGGCTTCGACTATCCGATGCGAACACCTTATGAATTTATTGACCCTAAAAACGGTAATCACTTTCTGAGTCGGGCCGGTTGGACCTGTCCAGCCACCTGTATCGAGCCGCACCTTTGCCCGGCGGTTAAAGGTATACGGGATTGGGATCTGGACGAAGATTTAAGGGCTTTTGTAGGCGGGCAGACCCTAAAACCTTCGGCCAGCGCCAGCAATGCCCTGGCCCAGGCCAGACTGGCAAACGGTCCGGCCAGTAACACCGTTTTATTGGAAACGCCACCAGTCGGGCGGTATAGCGGCGTAGAAACATTTAAGTGCCATCATTTCATGTATGGTATTGGCACTGTTCCGGCTTTACGGCTGTACGAAGCGCGGGAACGCCTGGTCCGGTTGGCTTTGACCCTGGACGACACCCGGCCCGAAACGCGGGTTGCCGTGGGTACGGTTTCGCATTGTCATGGAGTAGTTGCAACAATTTTACTTAAAGTGTCGTAATGCCCCGGCTTTATC
>JAYSYV010001127.1:0-11344 GCA_043727245.1 Chloroflexota bacterium
TGGTTAGAAATATTGTCAAAGCTGTCGAAGCTCGCAATGTTCGGATTGCGAAGGGAGGCCGCTAATGTTACACAGCGTATTGGCAGCCGGGGCTGCTACCTCCAAAGACCCCAGTATGATCGCGATTGTTTTCTTTGCTGTTTTCGTGGCAATTACGCTCGGTATCACTTATTGGGCCAGTAAACGAAATACTTCAACCAGCCAGTATTTTGCCGCCGGTAGAAGTATTAAAGGCTGGCAGAACGGTATCGCCGTGGCCGGTGACTACATGAGCGCCGCTTCTTTCCTCGGAATTGCCGGTATTATTTCGACCCAGGGCTATGACGGTTTTATGTATTCGGTCGGCTGGTTGGTGGCCTACCTGACGGTGCTTTTAATCGTGGCCGAGCCTTTGCGAAACCTGGGTAAATATACCCTGGCGGATGTGCTGGCCTACCGCATGCACGATAAACCGGTCCGGGCTGTAGCCGCATTTTCTACCCTGACCATAACTACTTTCTATATGATTGCCCAGATGGTCGGCGCTGGCTCGGTGGTAAACCTGCTGCTCAAGCTGGACTATAACATTGCGGTAGCTATCGTAGGTATCGTAATGGTTTGCTACGTAGTCTTTGGCGGAATGGTCGCCACTACCTGGGTCCAGATTATCAAAGCTCTGTTACTTGTGGCCGGGACAATCGTCCTGAGTATCCTGGTGCTGGCCCAATTTAACTTTGACTTAGGCAAATTCTTCGACCAGACCACCAAAGTTCAAACCGGCAAACTTTCTACTGCCGCAGCCGCAGGTGCTACTGAAATTACGGTCAATACCGGCGTTACCAAAGGCCAGAATATCCAGATAGGGTCCGATGGCAGCACCTATGAAACCTTAAAAGTAGCCGATGTAGTCAACAATGCGCCCTGGGTCGCTACCCTGGCTGACACCTTAAGCAACGATGTAGCCGCCGGGACAATGGTGACGGATAAGACCGGCAATCAGTACAAGGTTGCCGCTGCCGCCAAAGCCAGTACCAAAGCCCTCCGGTTGGAAACCAATTTGAACCTGCCTGCTCCGGCGGCAAGCCTCGGTTTATCCAAAAAACCGGAATTGATCATCAACGGCCAAACTATCAAGGTCATATCCACGGCCCCGGCCAGTATTAAGGTCATTTTGGATAAACCGCTGGCGAATGCCTATCCGGCCAGCACTCTGGCCGGGTCGCCCGCCGACTTTATGAAACCGGGCCGCCGCTATACTAACACCCAGGAGAAATGGGGCGCTCTCGACCTGATTTCGCTGGGGATGGCCCTGATTCTGGGAACGGCTGGTTTGCCCCATATCCTGGTGCGCTTTTACACCGTACCAAACGCCGTGGAAGCCCGCAAGAGTGTGGTCTGGGCCATGATTATCATTGGGGCTTTCTATATCATGACGACTTTTCTGGGCTTCGGGGCGGCGACATTGGTAGGACCGTCCAACGTCGGCACGGTAAACTCTACCGGAGACTTCATAGCAAATACCAACCTGGCGGCTCCAGTGCTAGCCGATAAAGTGGGGGGCGAGGTTTTCTATGCCTTTATCGCCTCGATAGCCTTCGCCACTATCCTGGCAGTGGTGGCGGGCCTGACTATCACCGCCTCGACCACTTTCGCTCACGATGTCTGGTTTAGCATCATCCGCAACGGAACTGAAAAACCGGGCGAACAGGTTTTGGTGGCCCGGATTACGGCCTTTGTGGTGGCAATCCTGGCAATCTTGCTGGCTATCGCAATGCCGGGCGCGAATGCTGCTGCCCTGGTGGCGCTGGCCTTCGCCGTGGCCGCTTCGGCTAACCTGCCGGTAATACTGTTCACGCTGTTCTGGAAACGCTTCAACACGGCGGGGGCAGTTGGCGGGTTGCTGGGCGGCCTGATTTCCTCGCTATTCCTGATTCTAATCAGCTTCAACGGACCGCTGGGCGCAAATGCTCCTTTCCAACTGGAAAATCCAGGCATTGTCAGTATTCCGGCGGGCTTCTTGAGCGCCTTCCTGTTCACTTTCCTGAGCAAGGAAACTCTTTCGACCCAAAAATACGCCGAAATGCACTTCCGGGCTGAAACCGGGGTCGGGGCGGAAATGGGCGGCGATCAGATTGTAGGGGCGGCCCCGGTCGAGGCTGTCGCCAGTGCTGCTGCTCCGGCTCTGGAGGATTAAACGAGTTTACTATGAAAAAGGCGGGCCACTTTTGCAGGTGGTCCGCCTTTTTGGGGTATTGTCAAGTTAATACAAAAGCAACTAATTATTGAGCTAAAATGAGGGAACCTCGTCGTTATATTGGCCTTTAACCTGGATCTAGCTTTAAAGTTTCTCCAAATACGGCTTATAAGTGGGGAATATTTACCTCTGAAAATTAACTTGACAATACCTTTTCATTTACTAGAGTCCAGGTTTGTAGTAATATTTAATAATTCGCAACAAACTATAAGAGTATAATGGAAAGCGTTAAGCCGCTAATTTAGGTCAAAACAAAAGGTAATGGGAATAAATAATGGAACAAGACCAGATTCAACGTTCAACATTCAACGTTTCACGACCTTTAAGGGTTGGTTTTGTAGGCACAGGCGGGATTGTCGCCCGGCATATTAAGGCTTTGCAGGAGATTGAGAATGTGGAAATCGTGGGGATTAGCGGGCGGTCGGTGGAAAAAGCCCAGGCCGTGGCCTCTAAGGCTGGCCTTGCCGCTCAGGTCTTTGACGATTACCATAAAATGTTCGAGCAAACCGAATTGGACGCAGTTTATATCTGCCTGATACCGAGTACTCACGGCGAGTTGGAACTGGCTGCCCTGGAACGCGGTCTGGCTTTGTTCGTAGAGAAACCACTCTCGGCGGACTCCGATACCGCCGAAGAAATTGCCAGGGCTATCGCCGCCAAAGGGGCCGTTACGTCAGTGGGGTATCAATGGCGCTACATGAATACGACTGAATCTGCCCAGCAATTAGCGGCCAAACATCCTACCCAGATGGCCCTTGGTTACTGGCTGGATTCTATGCCCTCAGTACCCTGGTGGTCGAAACAGGACCAATCGGGGGGGCAGGTCGTAGAACAAACCACGCACCTCTTTGATTTGGCCCGGTTGCTGGTGGGGGAAGTAAAGCAGGTTTACGCCCTGGGCCGGAACTTTGGCCCGCCTGAGTCCGGTATAGATGTAGATCGGGTTTCGACGGTCACGCTGGAATTTGCCAGCGGAGCTATCGGGACGATTAGTTCTACCTCGCTGCTTAAAGGTAGGTTCCGGGGTGGCCTGGAGTTGTTTAGCCCAGGTTTATCCCTGGGACTTTATCACGAACAGCTTTTGATAGATGAAGGGAGCGGAAACAGCCGGGTAGAGCCGGTTACGGTAGACCCGTTTGTGCGAGAAAATCGCGATTTTCTGGAAGCGGTTGCCGGAGGACAACATAACATACGCTGCGATTATGCCGAAGCCTTGCGTACTCACCGGGTGACGCAGGCCGCCGCTCGGTCAGTCCGGGAGCATCGCCCGGTAGAAATTTAAAAACATTTATTAAGGTTAAACCATGGGCGCTCTTTCCGAAAGCCGGTCTATCCAGGCCGGACCGTTTGAAGTAACCCTGGAAAAAGAACCGGACGATTTTGCATTCTTCATCTCCTGGACTCAACAATCCGACGGTCTGATTCAGGTCCAACTGAAACTCGGCAGTCCGCATTTAGCCGTACCGGGCCATTACCGGCTGAGTTGGCGCGTGCCGCTGGTGGATATTCACAGCTTCTGGAAGCCAGGCAACGACCGCAGCCGGACCCTTCCCGCTGATTGGAGCGAAGGCTTGTTTCGCAATCAACCACGCATGCCCCAACAGGTTGTCTTTATAATCTAAACGGTCAAAACCGCCACACCTGGGCTTTCTCGGACGCTCTCAACCCGGTAGAGATTCTGGCCGGAGTCGAAGAAGAAACAGCTACTTTCCTGTTCAGGCTGACCCTTTTCAAAGTTAACGTTCCTTTTAAGGAGTATGAAGCAACCCTGCGGCTGGATACAAGCGACCGGCCTTATTTCGAGAGTTTAAAGCAGGTATCGGACTGGTAGGCCAATGAACCAGGGTATGCCCCGGCTCTAGTGCCGCAAGCGGCTCGCCAGCCGATGTATTCGACATGGTACAGCTTTCACCAGCATCTTGTAGCGGCTGAAGTGGAGGAACAATGCCGTCTGGACCAACTTCCCCCGGACCACCACAAAATGCTGGGATTCTGGCTAAATTTTTGGACTCAGAACAAAGTGTTACTGCTGGATGGCGAATTAAAGCCCTGGCAGTCTGAACTATGGTTCCCAGTAGTGGAAGCCCTGAACGAGCAGGAGCAGCCTATAGCGGTTTATGCCAGGGTGGTGGCCCGGCCCAGCGGCACTTTGCGCGAAAAAATAATAGTGGTCAACGGCACTCAGGAAGAAGGTGTCTTTATGGATTTTGGTGAAGATGTCGGACGCTGCCACCTGGAAATTAAGGACTGCATGGGTGAGCAAGTCAGTTACGAAGAAAGAAATTTCCCGGCGGGATTAGTCAATATCATCATTCCACTGGCAGGGCTGGCGATATTTATTAGCGAACGCCAGTGATAATCTTAAAAATTTCAAATTTACTGAGTTTGGCTTTAGTTCCAGGCTGTTTGAGACTTTTTCCACAGCAGCCAGCCTCCAATAAGCAATAAAATTGCCATGCTATTAAAAGCCAGGTCATAAGGTAATTGGTCTGGCACTCCCTCACGTACCGGGTGAAGGTTAAATATTTTATGCTGGACAAGACCGTCGTAAAGATTAAAGCCACCCATCCCCAACAGCATACCGGCAAATAGAGCCTGGACCTGGCCTATCTCAGCCAAATAGCGTCGTTCGACCCATAATTGCCAGAGGCCAATCAACAGCATCCCGGTTGAGAATATATGAAAAAGCCCGTCACTAAATATTCGCCAGAACTGGTCAGTATGTACATAAAAATTGTGCCACTGTAATAACTGGTGTAAAATTATTTCGTCCAGGTTGCCAATAATACCTACACCTATAAAAAGGCCAATTTTTAGCAGTAGCCTGTTAGCCTGTCTCAATATCTTAAGATTTGCGGAACCTGTCGGTTTTTTTTCGCCATAGTAGTATCTCTTTTGCTTAAAACCAGCCTTTAAGCTAATTTAAGGTATATAAATCCTTCCCGCCGGGTAATCGAAAGTAACCCACTGGCCGGGTTCAAACAAGTTCATGGAGACAAAACCGACTGCATTCGGGCTGGCAAAGATACCCTGCTCCGGTTGGACGACCACGCGGGGGTTATAAAATTTTAGCGGCCCCAGGTCCAGCGATTCGATGTTAGCTATCTGCAACTCGACCCGGCCACCCATACCCCTGGCGATAACCATATCGTGAAACTTGTAGTCGGGCCGCTTTTCGCAGAGTTGCCTCCAGGTGAAAGTTGTGATGTTGAGATAAGGCCAGGCAACCGAGGTCAGGGTAGCCGCCCCGCTGTCCACCCGCACTTCGACATCCAGCCAGTCGTCCAGTTTGGCCTGAATCCGCATGATTTTGCTGCGGTCCAGCCGGAACGGTAAGAATTTCTCCGGGTTAACTCCAGCAGGAGTGTAACCGTAGGGCCGGGACAACTGGACCGAAGGCGGTAAGAAATCTACCTCGACTATAAAGTGGCGCAGGTAATCGTTACCCAGTAAGCCCGCTTCAAACGGGGCAGGTAAAGGTACTCTGAACTGGCTCAAATCCTGGGTGGTTGCAAGAAGCCCGTGATGGGTTAGAATTGATACCGGGTAGCCCCGCCGTTGGGGTGCTACCGCGTCAATTTGCTTGAGCGGCACGTCTAATATTCCGGCGGTCCCGGCCAGTTCGGTCCGGCCCATAACCGGTAATCGCAGTTCATTTGCGACTTTTTCCTCTACCGCGCTCATGCCAGCGCCAGTATCCATAATAAAATAATAAGGTTCCGACCGGTTATTTAGCTTCATTGGTAAAAAAACCTGACCCAACTCCTGAATAGAATCTATTTGTGGCAACTCGAAACACCTTTCTCGACATGGCTATTCACCATTTACTAACTTTAACCGGTTCAAAATTTAGTGACCCTTACCAGGCGAGTTGTTATCTACAAGATTGAGTCCACCATTTTAAAAAGAATAAAATTTAACTTAATATCCGGTCATTAATTCTTGTCAAAGATGGGTTATAGAGCGTATAATTTGCAAGCCAAATTTGATTAATCCTAAAAGAGAGTGTGAAGGGGCCAATGACCCAGCTTGAAAGTTTCGCCAACACCCGTGAACAGCTAATCCTTAGCCTGATTGAACAACCGGAGGGCATAATCCGGGATGCGATCTGGGGCGATATTCCCTTGCCGCGTGAAGTTATGCGCCTGTTAGATAGCGCTCCTTTCCAGCGCTTGCGCCGGGTGCAACAGCTTGGCTTCACAAGTTGGACCTGGCCGGGCGCTCACCATACCCGCTTTGAGCATAGCATCGGGGTCTTTCATCTGACCCGCCTGGCAATTTTACACCTTTTGAAGCGCGGCGGTTTTAATTTTACCCGCGAAGAAATCAATACGACACTCTCAGCGGCGTTGCTTCACGATATTGGGCATTACCCCTACAGCCATGCGGTCGAAGAACTGGACTTGAATATCGTCCGCAGCCACGAAACAATTGGCCGAGAGATTGTGATGGGGCCGGAAATAGGCCGGGTTTTGCGCGAGGAATGGCAGGTTGACCCGGCCAAAGTGGCGGCTTTTATCACCAAAGGCGGCGAGGTAGTCCTCAACAACCGCGAACTGGTTTTGCGTCAGCTTATCAGTGGGGCGCTGGATACCGATAAACTGGACTACCTGACCCGTGACTCGCGCTATTGTAACGTACCTTATGGCATGGTGGATGTGCAGCGCTTGATTGACTCATTGCGTATCTGGCCCGAACCGGAACCGGCTAACCCGGAGGCAAATCTGCAACTGGTGATTGATGAAAAAGGAGTCGGGGCGCTCCAATCGCTCATTTTCGCCCGTTACCTGATGTTTTATAACGTCTACTGGCATCACACCAACCGCATTGCCACGGTCATGTTCTTGCGCTCGATTCAAGAAGCCCTGAGCCTGGGAGCATTTGGCGGGACCGAACTGGAACGCAGCGATGATGCCTCGATTATAGCCATGATTCAGCAGACCACGCCGCCTGACTCAATCGCCCACGAACTGATTACCGACCTGCAAGAGCGGCGCTTTTACAAACGCGCTCTTTCGCTGGCCGAAGATGACACGATGTTTGCCCGTCTGGCAGTCTTGAAGTACAATCCGGCCCGCCGCAAACGCCTGGAAGAACTCTGGTGCGAGATGGTCGGACAGTGGACTGGCCGAAAACTACGCGGCAACGAAATTTTGCTGGACATCCCGGAGCCAAAAGGTTTTGAGATTGTGTTGAATGTAGTCTGCGAACGCCCTCCCCACGGCTGGCCCAATCCGGCCCCCTGGGGTGAAGTTAGCGGTTTGAACAATGATGATATGCGTAAATTTCACCGGCACGTCCGGCGCATTCACCTGATTGTAAAGGATAGTGAATTAGCCGAAGTAGTCCGCACACGCGCCGTGATGTTGCTGGACGCTTATCGTCAGGTAGAATAGTGACTGAGGAACAGGAAAATCGAATATTGGATGGCTGGGACGCTTCCCTGACCCCCCAGGACCGTTCAGCCGGGGGGGTGGTTTTCCGGCCTTATATCCGCAAAAAGGATGGCAAACCAGGCTTTCTGGTAGGGTTAATCGAGCGCAGCCAGAGCGGGTGGTGGGATTTGCCTAAAGGCCACCTTGAGAAAGGCGAAACCGAGGGACAGGCGGCTATCCGCGAGGTTGAGGAGGAAGCCGGACTGAACGGTGAAATTGTGTTGCCTCTAGGTGAGGCGCGTTACCTGGCCGATTCGCGCCGGGGCAATTTGCGTAAGCAGGTGGTCTGGTTCCTGATGCGCGACCTCAATCCCAAACTGGAAAAACCGCGCCCACAACCCGGCGAAACCCACGATGCTATCTGGTGCGACCTGGACGAAGCGATTGCCCTGGTCTACTTTGAAAACGCCAGGGTTATTTTGCGCCGGGCCAGGCGAGTCCTGACTAAAGGTGACTTTCACTCGGTCCAATCTTCCGGGCTAAATTATAAAAACGGAAACGGCGACACCGGGGTTTAATCTTTCAAATTCTATAACTTATTTGATGTTTTGCGTGATTATGTCCCCGGCACTGGAATTCTTGTGTAGGACATTGGAAAGAGTTTCGTAAGCCTTTGACCTTCTTTCCATTTGTTGTTGTAACCTTTGTTGTTCAGAGCTTAGAGCATCACTGAGCTTTGAACCTCCGTACTTTGAACCACCATCAACCTTATCTAATTCAGCCTCGCTCATTTCATCATTTTCAGGGATTATACCGGCTTCTTGCTGAGTTTCAGGGTTCTTTTGCATAAAGGTAACCTCCTGCTTGAACTTCATAAACTACAAACTTATCATAAGGTTTCTCGACCAGGGAAAAGAGTACAAAGAAGTAAAAAGGGCCAGGAGCCTCAAAGCGCCTGGCCCTAATTTTTATGGGTGGACCTGGGCCTACTTGTACCGGAACTTTTGGAGCCGGGAAAAATTATCGGTAGTGAATATGTTCCCGTTGTTATCAACAGCCAGGCCGGTCAGATTGTGGATATTGCCATCCCCTCCGTCAGTGCCGGGCAGCGGAGCCGCCGCGAAATAGGTGAAACTGAGGCCATCCTGGGAGTTTAGTTTATAAATGCCTTGCAAGGCCATAATATAAATCCCGTTGGTCAGGCCGGTATCGTCCACGCTGCTGGTAGCTGGACCAGGGGTAGTGTTTGACGTTGAAGACTGCTGCTTTTCAACCTGAAATGCCGGGGCTGCTACCGCTATTGGCTCAAAGGGCCGAGAAGGGTCTACATTGGCCTGGGTAAGCACTCCCAGGAAAGTGCCGTTCGGGTCATATTTAATAATCCGGGCGCTGGCCGAATCGACCACGTAAAGGTTGCCGGTGGATGGTTCGACCGCTATCGAGGTCGGGCCGCTGTACAGGTCGCTCAGACCGTTGCCGCCAAACTCTTTATCGCCTGGGCCTTTAGTACCCCATGCCGCCAGAGAAGCCCCTTTAGGGTCAAATTTCTGGATACGCTGGTTGCCGGTATCAGCTACGAAAACGCTGTTGTCTTTACCGACCGCGATAGCGCCTGGAAAGCGGAACTTGTCTTTTTCCGCGCCAATTCCGCCCCATTGGGCCAGTTGTTTGCCATCCACATCATACTTGGTGACAAGACCCTTACCGGTGCTGAGGGCATAAACTTCACCAGCGGGACTGATTGCCAGGGAAGCCACTCCGTTAGAGGTCCACTGGCCCAGGAACTTGCCGGTGGCATCGAATTTTTCGATACGCTGGTTTACCGGATCGGCTACAAGGATTACCGCATTTGTGCCGGAGGTAACAACCACCGAACGAGCTGTTCCCAGGTTGCCATCCAGGTTGTAAGGATCGGATTGGATGGTCTGGCGAGGATTTCCGGCGGTGTCAACCACGATTACCCGGTGATTGGCCGGGTCGGCGACGTAAAGATTGCCTTTCAGGTCGGTACTCATCCCGACCGGGTTCAAGAGTTGACCAACCGCCCGACCGGCTGTAATTGGAAATTCAGCCGGACCGCTATTATTGATGTCAAACCGGGTTATTTTGCCGCTCTCACCCACCAGTACGTTACCGTTGAGGTCCACCGCGATGGACTGGCTATTACGGGGTTTGCCGGTATTGGGCAGGCTGAAACCATCTTTATTGAGGGCTTCGCCTTTGCTGGTATCACCCGCGTCAAAGACGAAGTATTTGCCGGCGCTGCCATCGGCCAGGTAAAGTTTATCGCCCTTGACCGCAATAGCCGTTGGGTCGGATACCTCGCCGCGTCGGACGAACTTGGCAATAAAATCACCTTTGGTACTGTACTTAAAGACCAGATAATTGGCAAAAGCAGGCGACTTGAGAACATAGAAACTGTCGTTTGTGCCTATCGCCAGGCCGATGTTGGGCGTATCGCTATCGGCATCCCCGGAAGGCTTCAACGCTATCGTTTCCCACTTACCCTCTGCCGTCAACCGGCGGACCAGATTGGTCTTGTTAGGAGCCAGGCTGTAAAGGATGGGCGGTTTCTCCTGACCCTGATTGGCAGGAGTCGGGGTGACGCCCGGTTTTGGCGTGGCTGTCGGGGTTGGCGGCGGGGTGGGTGTGCCGCCGTTAACGGTATTACTCTGAGGCGCTTTGGCAATTCCGGCTATGGCCTGAGTGCCGCCTTCAAGAGCCGGTAAATTAGTGCCGCCACCGACCAGGAACCAGTAATTGACCAGTTTGAATTTGGTGTTATACTTGTCTATCCGCGCACTAGCCCGGTCATTTACATAAATATTGCCCGTACCATCTACAAAAACGCTGTTCGGCTGGTCCAGGAAAGTGCCGCTACGGCCCAGCTTCCACTGGAAATCGAGCCGTTTCTGGCGTTCGGTGTCAGGCTTGCGTATTTGCGCCCCTAATAGACCTAGCAAGACATCAGTTTCAGCCGGGTTTTCAGGGTGGTACTCCATGCGGGAACGTTCAAACCACTGCGTAACGTAATAACGCTGGGTTTCAGGCTCAAATTCCAGCCGTTCTTCGCTGATAGGCAAGCCCAACCGTTCCTGAGCGCCGTTTTTGGTCCAGTAATTCAGGAACTTAAAGCGCAAATTGTGTTTGGTTTCATCGAAATAACGCTGCTGGTCAGCCGGAAAATCAGAGTCTACCAGCGGTTCGCTGGGCCGGAAGTCCGGGTCAATTTCGCCCACCGGGCCTTTATTGAGCGCCTCGGACCGTAATTCACGACCCAGTTTTCCTAATGTGACTTCGTTGCCGCCGCCCGCTTTCGGGTGCAACTCGAAGCGGTGAAGCTCGAACCACTGAGTTAAAATCCGTTCGCCGGTGTCGGGGCTGACCTCAAAAGCCGGGTCGGTAATCGGTTGTCCGAAGATACTGACTCCGCCGTTATCTAGCCAGTAACGACAAAAATCGGCGGTAATAGTTTTGCCGGTGGTAAAAGGCGGAGGGTTACAGGTGGACTGAGCCGTAGCCTGGGGCCAGACTATCACCGACAGCACCAGGGCTGCCAGAATAGACTGGATTAGCCAGCTATTTCCCACTCTCTTATAGATGAGGCTTGAAGCTTTTCTTGAATTCTTCCCGGATAAAAACATTTATTTCAACCCAACACAGTTTGTTCAATTTGAAGAAAACCGTCTTTGATAGTGTTTGCCAGAGTAGAGCCGGTCTGCCAGTTAGTCAGACC
>JAYSYV010001128.1:0-1113 GCA_043727245.1 Chloroflexota bacterium
ATACCGCCGGCGGAGTTAGCAGAGCAATTGGAAAACCTGGCTGGTCATTTGCGAAGGGGACAGTAGTGGCGAACGTAACGATTACGATAGATCCTTACCACCTTTTAGTTGGCAAGACCAGTGGGTTGGTAATCAATACCAGGAGCGATTATCCCACCGCCTGCATAGCTTTGCGTGAAGCTTTACAACGCCAGTCAAAAGTCAGGAAACTGAATATTACAGTATATGACCGTAGCGTTGGAGTCTGGCTAGAACGATTGACGGCGAAAATGGGGGGAGGGCTGGTCGAGGTCAAACACTTCACACCTCGCTTGGCTCTGGCGGAACACTGGAAATTGGACCCGGCTAAAATTCCACCGCAGCTTCAGGATAATGAGGTGCTTGAGAACGATTTGTTGTCCTTAAACCTTCTGCCGAGGGAGGGCCAGGACTTCTGGGATTTATTACTGGAGCATTATTACGGTGGAACTTTGCTTTACCCATCCTTACCACTTGACCGTTTGGCCGAACTTCTCAATGCGGTGAATGGTCAGCAAGGGCAACAGGGTCAAAAGATACCGCTGATAAAACAAGCTTTTGGGACACGGCTAGAACACTGGGAACAAGTGGCCCGCACGTATGAAGAGCGGGAATTGTTGCGGCAATTGAAATCTGACCCGGCCAGGTTGCGACATACCCTTGCACTTTATAAGTTCTGGCAGCACTATCCACCAGAAGAAATAGGCAGACCTGAGATGGGCGATTTCTGGGCAGTTTTGCACAAACTATCCCCTAATCTTATTAATTTAAAGCTTTTGCAAATCGACCGAGATGTTGCTGCAACCCCTGTAGAGTATTTTCTTAATGGAGAAAAGCCCAAGTTGGGGGGAAGGGCCGATTTACTTTTGCTCCTGGAACAAATGAGTGGCTACTTGCTTGAAGAGTTTTATTTTACGGCTAAACTACTTGAAGAACACGCTAAATGGTTGGATGAAAATCTACTGCAAAAAATAGAGCGCCGGTTCCAACCTATCAAGGAAGGCATTAGCAGCCGTTTAGGTAATCTGCGTCGTCTCATCAGGCCTCCTTTCCCCACTCCCCCTCAACCTGATTGGAATGCCTCAAACTGGTTGG
>JAYSYV010001129.1:0-1112 GCA_043727245.1 Chloroflexota bacterium
CGGTGGCGCATAACTTTACCGGTCTTACACCAACTGCGGTCGGCCTGCCAGCTCAGTCCGGCCTCGTGCAGCACCTGCCAGATGGTGTAGGTACTGACGGAGCTAGGCTTTTCTTACCAGAAAGCCCGCTTTGTTAGCGACCATCTCGACCCGGTGCGGCGAGCCGAATGGTTAGAAACCGAATGGCCCAACCTGGTAAAAGCGGCTCGTGAGCAAAAAGCTTTGCTGCTATTCGGGGATGAAGCCAGCTTTGCCCAGTGGGGTTCGCTTTCTTACACCTGGGCCTTGCGAGGTCAACAACCGGTGGTGGCGACCACTGGTATTCGCAAAGCTTACAAAGTCTTTGGGATGCTGGATTATTTCACTGGACAATTGTTTTACTCCGGTCATACCGAGCGGTTTAATGCCGTGAGTTATTGTGAATTTCTAGAGAGCCTTTTAGAGCAGACCCCCGGCACTCAGAAGATAATGGTGGTGCAGGATGGGGCGCGTTACCATACCGCACGGGCTACCAAAGAGTTCATCGCGGCCCACGCCGAGCGGTTGAGCGTCTATCAACTACCGGCTTATTCGCCGGACTACAACCCTATCGAACATTTATGGCGTAGGATCAAGCGTAAAGCGACCCATAACCGCTATTTCGAGAAGTTTGAAGATTTGATAGCCAGTGTAGAAGCGGCCTTAAAGGAGCTAGTCGCCAAACCCGGCGAAGTTCTTGCTCTGGCAGGCACTGTTCTGGATGCCTGGGCCGCTTAGTCTTTATTTACACTTTCTGATTTATTTTCTGATGATCTATAGCAAGGTCGAACAAATGCATGCCGGGCCACTTGAGCTTGGTCATGGTCCTGCCATTACACAACTTTCGGGATTGCATCATTAGATATTCACCAGCTCTGTATTAAAGTAATAACTTTCCGCTCCTTTTCCATTATTTCTTGCTGTTCATCTTCGGATACGCCCGTTTTTGTAAATGGATAACTGGGGTTGTTCATTCCAACCAGAGCAACTGCTCCAAATTCAAGTCCTTTACAGGAGCGGAAAGTTATTACTTTAATACAGAGCTGGTGAATATCTAATGATGCAATCCCGAAAGTTGTGTAATGGCAGGACCA
>JAYSYV010001130.1:0-1111 GCA_043727245.1 Chloroflexota bacterium
CGGTCATATCCTGACGGCACTGCTCTACCGGGCGGGTATACCCACTACTACCGGGACACCCAGGTTAACCTTATTCTGGCTATTAAGACCGCCCGCGACCGCCTTAAAAAGTGGTATGCCGGACCCTTCGACCTGATTGCTTCCCAGGCCCAAATTGACCTGATTGCGGTTGACCCGGCTTACGTAAGCGCTGGCTCCGCCCTTATCCGGCCCGCCCAGGGAACGGCTGAAGCTATGGTGGACACTGATAAGTATATCGGTGTGTTTGACAGGGACATCCGGGTACAAAAAGCCCTGCTTGAAACAACCGATGCCAATATCGCTATATTCAAATCCTTTGGCAACCTGAACCCGATGAACCCTCTGGCCTGGCGCTATGACGAGATGGCGGGTAAAAACGCCTACGTGCGGTCCCGTTCCCTTTTCCCGCTCGATAACGCCGTTCTTATGCAGCGACTTGGCATAGGCGTGAACAATCGCACGGCTGTCGTCCTGATCAGGTTGGCCGCCACCGGGGGTTACGTTGATCCCGTATTTGCCTAATCAATCAATCAATCGTCAGGTCAGGTCAGGTCAGGGGGTAGTCAATGTCAAGTACTTATAATCTATCCTTGCCAACTGCCCTCGATAGAATTAGACATAGCCTGGGCGATACGGACATGGCCGCCCCTCTCAGGGAGAACGAAACTTACGCGGCTTTGCTGCTTACCTACAGCGAAACCGAAGCGACCGCTGTGCTGGCGGAAGCTCTGGCCGCTGAGTACGCCCAGCAACCGGATTCAATTTCTGCTAATGGCAAGAGCCTGACCTGGAAGGACCGGGTTAAAACCTGGCTGGAGCTTGCAACTCGCTTACGTGCCGCTCTGAGCGCATCGGCCAGTGCCGTAACCAGCACTTTGAGGGTAGCCCAGGTAAAACGGTACGGTGACTATGACTATGATGATTCTGAGTACTACCGGTCTACCTGGTGGAGTCCTGTGTAATGCCATTAAGCACTAAACCATTTATCACTGACAAGATTAACGCCGTCCTGAGAAACGCTTCCGAACGTTTTATGGTTTACACCTGTGCCGTCAAGCGAGGCACTACCCCGGCGCTCCCTGACGGCTAT
>JAYSYV010001131.1:0-3759 GCA_043727245.1 Chloroflexota bacterium
CCCTTTTTCACTTGTAAAAAACAGTCACGAGTATCTGCTATTTGAAACCGCCCTCAGGATGGAAAAACTCAGGTTAGAGTACGCCCATAATATTTATACCCCTGCCTCACCCGCAATGCTTTATTCCTACGCCAGTCGCGGTTTCTATTCAAATCAGATTGAGAAATTTCTTCAGTATTTCCCTATCAATCAATTGCTGTTTTTAAAGAGTGAAGATTTACACCAAAAGCATTCCATTGTAATGAATACTGTTTTAAATTTTCTAGAAGTAGATCCGGCTTTTATTCCTCAACGGGAATTGCTACACCAGGGATATGGGACATCAGTTTCAAAAGCAGACAGGACTTATTTGCTCGGGGAATTTGACCAGGAAGTAGTCAAGCTGGAACAGTTATTGAGCTGGGATTTGCGCGGCTGGAGAAAATAAAGTATTGAATACACCAGATGAACAACTGAAACAAATTGAACAATTGACTTTCGAGCGGGATGCCACCCTTGATTTTACCCTGGGACTTCAACTTAAAATCTCTACCAAAGATGAGGAAATCCGCCACTTGAAACACCTGGTGGAAAGTGGGCAAAATTATGTCTTGTTAATGGAAAAAGAACTGGTCAACCATCGGATTCACATCAACCAGCTCGAAAAATATCAAACTGAACTACAAACCGAATTAAAGAAACGACTTAATTATATTGAAGAACTGCAACGATATGTCCACAGATTAGAGGCCATAATTCGACAAGATTAAAATTCACCGCTTCACCTCAGATGAAGGCCGAGACAGAGGGCTAACCGGGCTGTTCCAATTTATGGATATATTCTTCTAACTCGCCGACAAAGTTATTTTTAGAAGTTATTTGCATTTCCAGTTCGGCAACATAATTTTGCAATTCCCCAAGATGGTGGATTTTGTACTCGTTCTCCTCACGCCCGACCTTAATTTCAGTCTCTAGCTTTTCTATATAATTCTCTAGCTTAAGCTGGTGTTCACTTCGGTGGCCCAACTCAAGTTTCGCAGCCTCAAGCTGGTGAAGCAGGTGAGTGGCATACCGGTCTACTTCGGCCAGTTGGTGACTTTGCCGGAGAATTTCTCCCGTGGTGTTGTTTATTTGCTCTGCCTGGCTCTTCAGGATGGTTTCTGACTCAAGAACCTGCTCTTGGGTCCAGGTTAAGTCTTTACCAGGCGAAATATTAGCAGACGCTTTCCCTGCTATCTCCGCTTCCAGCCGTGTAATATAGTTATTTTTCTCAAGCCACTCGGTATTCCGCAGTTGCGTAAATTGGTTAAACACTGCAACACTGGCCTGGGCGACAAGCGTCGGAAACCGGGCAGCTATTATAGTACGAGCGGTAAGGTCGGCTTCAGCCATGAATTCAAGATTGCTCGACATACTGGTAGAATACCGCCGGTAATAGACCAGACGTTCCGGTTGATAGAGCGAAAGGCAGCCCAGGGCAGAAAGTCGAAGCCAGTACTCGTAATCTTCACACCCTTTGATAGTATTGTTGAAATCACCCACATATTCAGTCCACTCCCGGCGAACTAACGGGGAATGCGGTGGGAAAAGATTATTAAGCCACAGGGGTATAAATAAATTGGCTTGCAACGGTATAGGATGCTCATCAATAGTCAGAGCCTGTTCGGGTAAGCCATTTTCAGGCACCACAAAGAAATTACAAAAAACCATTCCCGTATCCGGTTGAGCCTGTAAAAGTTTAAGTTGCAGCAAAAGCTTTTGAGGATGTAACCAGTCGTCGGCATCCAGGAATTGAATGAACTGCCCACTCGCCTGCTTCAGACCGGCGTTCCGAGCTCTTGTAAGACCCTGGTTTGGCTGGTGAAACCAGATTAACTGTCGAATGTCCCGGAAGCTATTTTCAACTTCTGCCAGGTGGTCAGTAGAACCGTCGTTAATCACAATAACTTCCACCTGGAAATTTTGATCCAGCCCTATTTGTTTCAGGCAACTATTCAAAGCATCCGGCAAAAAACGAGCCTGATTATAGCAGGGTATTATCACACTTATTAAAGGTAAATTTTCCATTTTGGGCGAAAAACCAATTCCTAAGTATATTAATTGTGTTTACAGTCCGGAGATGCTAAACTTGGCTTAATAAATACTTACTGGCTAACATTATACTCTACATATTTCAGGAACAAACTATTTGACGGTGAGAATTGACCGGACGGAAACCGGCTACCCGCACACGGGTACAGTAAGCCCTGTACAGGCTGCAACAGCCTTGTACCAGCAAATCCAACTAAGTGAATTAAGCATTATTGTCATAAATTATAATGGGGCCAAGTTCCTGACAGCCTGCCTTTCAGCCCTGGTAGAACTGGGCTACAGCCGCAAAGTACGTGAAATAGTGGTGGTGGATAATTCTTCCAGTGACAGTTCGCTTGAAAAAGTACAGCCCTTTATTGATTCAGGGGATGTAACCTGGGTCGAAACCGGCGCGAATCTTGGCTATGGAGGCGGATCTAACTTCAGCTTCACTATCTCCGATGGGAAATATTTAGTAGTGCTAAATCCGGATGTGGTAGTACTACCTGGCTGCCTGGAACAAATGTTACAGGTACTCCAGACTGAACCCTCGATTGGCATTCTTGGATGTAAATTGCTTTATCCCTTCGAAGATGACCAGCAGGCCCGTATTCAACATCTGGCTGGCATGGTCGAATATCCCCTGGCTTTAACCAGCCACCTAGGTAGTGGCTTACTCGAAACCGAGCAAGGAAAGCTAAATCTTACTTCTTATAGCTGCTCCGGTAACAACCTGTCCGTAATCGAAGCCGAATACGTAACAGGAGCCCTGGTAATGTTCAGAAGAGTGGCCTTTATTGAAATAGGTGGTTATGATGAAATGTTTCGTCCGGCCTATTTTGAGGAAATCGATTTGTGCCGCCGGGCTCCCCAAAAGGGCTGGCGGGTCGCTTCCTGCCTGAGCGCCAGGGCCATTCATCACGAAAGCGGAACCCTTGGTAGCGAGTCTTTCGATTATTTTTATTACTACCATTCCAACCGCTTGCGCTTTATTATGAAGCATTACAACCACAACCAGCTTGTCCATGACTTCTTGCCAGCCGAATCCAGGCGATTTAGTGAAATGTCCAATTATATCCTGGAGAAAGACCATACGACCCACCCCGCCCATCGTGAAATTCAGGCTCTGGTCCGGGTTTACCTGGAATTAGCTACCCCACTTGAAGCAGCCCTGGTCGAAGCCCCAACTCAAGAGGTAGCTGCTTTCGTACCCAGACCGGAGTTAGACCGCAAGTTGGAACTGCTGTCAGGCTGGGCGCAGCTAGAAAGCAGGGCAGAACGGATCAATCAAAACTGGCGGCTGCTAAAACAAACCGGCCTGGTCCGCTGGCCCAATCGAAAGCCTATAGCGTGGCGAGAGCCGCGCCTAGCCCTGGAAACTATAGTTGAAAAGTGCCGGGTAGCTTATTACCGGCGTTTTACTATGCCGCATATATTGGAACTGGCCGCCGCCCAGGAACGCTTTAATGCAGTAGTTACTCGCCAGGTTGACCAGTTAACCGGGCTTGTAGGCCAACTTATCCAATCTGAAATAAATATCCCTGGTTCCGAGAAGCAGCAATTTGATAAAGCCCTGGAAAGTTTAAGGCACGGCATTTACCAGACCTCAGACAGCGAATCCAAGCCTGCATGAGATATTTTGGAATTAGAAACTTTTACGGGATAGTCTTTAGGGCCGGTAAAAAATCAAACCAGGCTGGTTTGCATGCA
>JAYSYV010001132.1:0-1111 GCA_043727245.1 Chloroflexota bacterium
TGAGTGAAGAGACCACACCTTTTGAAGGAATACGTCAGGAAGACGAGGCCGGTAACGAATACTGGAGCGCCCGCGATCTTTATCAGGTTTTAGGTTATACCAATTGGCGCAACTTCAAGACCGCCATTGATAAGGCTAAAATGGCCTGTATAAATAGTGGTCAGGCTCCAGAAGATCATTTTGATGCAGCCATCAAAATGATCCAGACCGGTAAAGGGGCTATGCGGAAGATAGAGGACTTATATCTTTCACGCTATGCCTGTTACCTTTGTAATCCAGAATGCCGACCCTACCAAAGAAATAGTAGCTCTGGGCCAAACCTATTTTGCAGTCCAAACCCGCCGTCAAGAGGAAGCCGACGAACTGGCAGGGTTAACTGAGAACCAGCGCCGTTTGTTCTTGCGGGGAGAATTAAGCGGACATAACAGGCAGTTGGCCGATACCGCCCATCAGGCCGGGGTAGTCTCCAGTTTTGACTTTGCGGTTTTTCAGGACCACGGATACATGGGACTATATGGTGGAGAAAAAACCAGAGATATTCAACAGCGCAAAGGCTTAAAACCTAACCAGAAAATTCTTGACCACATGGGCAGTACTGAACTGGCCGCTAACCTTTTTCGTTCTACGCAGACTGAAGAAAAAATAAGACGAGAGAAAATCAAAGGTAAAGAAGCAGCTATCAAGGCTCACCTAGAGGTTGGTGACTACTCCCGCAAGCTTTCGCTAGGGGCATCTACCGGACTTTCACCGAGGCTGTGTAGTCCCACAGCAAGTATATTTAAGGAAGCATTGAGGTCGCGGTCAAGTTGCAAATTACAACACGGGCAATTGAATACCCGCTCATTGAGAGGCATCTTTTGTCTGTGACCGCAACTAGAGCAAGTCTGGCTGGTATAAGCCGGGTTTACTTTAATGAATGTCCTGCCAGCCTCTTCCGCTTTGCAGGACAACATGCTAAAGAAACCCGACCAGGCCGCGTCACTGATGCTTTTTGCAAGGCAGTGGTTATGCAGCATCCGGTTCACGTTCAAATCTTCCACCGCAATAAGGCCGAATTGGTTGACCACCTTCCGGCTGTGCTGGTGAGAAAAGTTAGTTCTACGCCACAGGG
>JAYSYV010001133.1:0-1109 GCA_043727245.1 Chloroflexota bacterium
AGCTCGAAAAGCTCGTCGAACTTTGCGTCTTAATACCCGCCTCAGTGAATTCGGGTTTGCACAAGGTGGAGAACCAGGCGCCAGACTAGCAACTAAAGGCGGAATGCCGGTCAGTGGGGATACTCTTCTCCGCCTGGTCCGAAGTAGGGCTCCTGGTGAAAGTGAAGTGCCTCAGCTTTTGGGTGTCGATGATTTCGCTCTCAAAAAGGGGCATAATTATGCCACCATTCTGGTTGATTTAGCTACCCATCGGCCTATTGAATTACTGGAGGACCGCACGGCGGATACCTTCGCGGCCTGGTTGGAAAACCATCCGGGGGTTGAAATTATTAGCCGTGATCGGGCCAGTGCTTATGCCGAGGCTGGCCACAGGAGCGCCCCGCAAGCCATCCAGATTGCTGATAAATTTCACATTTTGCAGAACTTAACCCAAACTCTTAAAGAGATGTTTACCCTGCAAAATCACTGGCTAAAATTAGTTGAGCCAAATGCAACTTCAAGTCCAGTTTCGGCTGCCCCTGAAGTCATTGATGCCCCTTTAGAGGTCACCTCTTCTCAAATAGACCCTCCCTCCCCGGTTCGACCAGTAGTTGCAACCGGAAAGGAGCAGGTAGATTTATTAACTGAAACTGAAAATGAATCATTTCAAAAAGGTAAACGCTACAATGCCCACTTTAACAAAACGGTCGAGCTTGAGCAAAGCCGACGCGCGAGAAGGCTTGAGCGCTATACCAAAGTGATGGAATTACACAACCAGGGCGAGAGTATGGCCAGGATTAGTTTCAAACTGGGAATAGATCCACGCACTGTGAAGAAATTTGTAGTGGCTGAAGGTTATCCGGAACGCAGACCTCGTAAAGCCAGAGGGTTTAGTAAACTTAAGCCTTTTGAGAATTACCTGCGGGAAAGCTGGAATAAAGGCCAAAGAACGGTGAAAGTAATAATGGCTGAACTGAAAGAACAGGGCTATCGGGGTGGTTCAACGATAGTTTACGGTTTTGTAAGGCGAGAATTGAAAAAGTTATCTGAAAACGAAATACAAGAGAAACCAGGGGAAAGCAGCCCAAGAAAAGCAGGTAGAGCAAACTTGGAGGAAATAACGCCCCGCA
>JAYSYV010001134.1:0-3749 GCA_043727245.1 Chloroflexota bacterium
AAGACCCTGCCACGCTTACCACTCAGAACAATTGGGTTGCAGAACTGGAACGGCGCTTGGATGGAATTGACCTTCTCATTAATAATGTTGAAATTGAAGAAGATTTGGATGATGATGACCTTACGAATGAAGTAAAGATTATCTGCCCAATCTGTATGATGGAGAATGACCTTTGCAGCAATAAGGTATGCAGTCATTATATTTGCAGTGAGACTGATGGCAATCAGTTTAGTTGGGTAAAGGGCACTCCCCACTTCTATAATGAGGTGGGCCAACTAAACCACTCGATCAACCGCATTAAGACTGAAGGCGGCTTATTTGAAACAGTTCTGGCGGAAGTATCTGACGAACTTGGAGAACTGTTCCGGGCCGTCAGGAAGAACGGATCGTCTTATTGGGTCGGCCGAGAGGCTGTTGTAAATTTTCACTGGGAGACTGATGGTTGCGGGACAAGTTGTTCAAGTGAAGAATACTTCCATCATAGTGCTATCGAGTTGATCTCTAGCATTAAGGAAGAAGCAATGGCTGCTCTTGAATGGCTTGAGACCTTCCACCCAGAAATCCTGGTACAGCGGGGAGTTTACTCTGGACACTACGAGGATAGTTACTGGGGAGGGAGTGAAGAGTAATATAAAATAATTCAGAGGATCTTTAATGGGTTCTCGAGAATTCGTGGCAAAGCAAACTAATGATTATACGATTGGGAAAAGTTCATTTAATTTAGTCACTTCTTTACAACCGATTAACTCAACTGAGTTTCCAACGAATGTGGTTGGTAGCCATTACGAGCGGAGAAGTAAACCCCATACGGCACCTAAAAGAAAGGGCCTGAACAAAGCATGGAACTAGATGAGCTTACCAAAGCTATAGAGAATGATCCCTCAGATCACGTTTGCTATCAAAAACGTGCTGCTTTTTATCTTAAGCAGAAGAACTATGTTGCTGCTCTCACAGATATTTCAAGGGCAATTGATCTCGAGTCCTTAAACCCTGAATTATTTGCCTGGCGCAGCCTGGTCTATCTGGCTATGAAAAACTATGCCAATGCTCTGCTGGACAACCAGGTAGCCCTTGACTTCATTCCCACCAATCCGGATTACCTTCAGCAGCATGCCGTTATTGCCCACGAGACCGGTCATTATGCCGAAGCCATGGAGTACCGTAAAAAGGCCATTGAGTTTGAGCCTGAAAACTCTTACAACCACGAGCAGTTTGCCAGCACCAGCGAAGCGCTTGGTGACCACGCCGAAGCCCTTTGTGCCATATCCAGGGCCATCGAGCTGGAGCCGGACCACGCCTCTTATTACCGGGTACGGGCTGAGATGCTTCGTCAGCACAACAATCATACAGGCGCGGTGGAAGACCTTACAAGGGCGATAAAACTAGATCCCGAAAACGTCGAATACTACCGGCTCCGCAGCAATAGCTATCATTCTCTTGGGCAGTTCGCTCTTGGCTTGGAAGACCACGTCAAAGTTGTAAGGCTGCTCTACCATCCCGAAGATATTACCTATAAAGAAGCCCTGGGCAGAACAATAAAAGAACAGGTGGTGGCGCTGCTGGAAGCAGGCAGTTCGCAACATACTCCTTTGATGGAAGCAGCATCCAGAGGAGACCTGGATCGGATAAATGCTCTGCTGAACCAGGGTAGAGACCCGGTTTCGGTCCAGGCCGCTTTTGAACTGGCAGCCGATACGGGCCAAACCGAAGTTGCCCGGAGGTTAGTAACAGCCGGAGCGGATTACGATTTCGAATACTATAATCAGAATAGAGATACCGGCGAGGGCAGGCGCTGCCCATTCTGTTATACAATGTGTTCGATGAACGAATTTACTTCCTGCGCTCACTTAATCGATATGCAACTCGAAGGTTATGAGAGTGAAGATCATGACTACAATCTGGATCACCTGGAAGAAAGCCTGGACAGCCTGAACCCGAAAGAACTGGAAGGACTGTTACAAGAATCCCCAAAGGAAATAGCAGACCTTTTTAAGCAACTTCACGACACCGGCAACATTTTCTCGAGTAATGATCCTGAGTTGATCCGAAGTGTGTGGTATTCTAACAACAACGACGACACAGTTGAATATTATTTTCATCCTGACCCTAGCTTCTCCTCCACAAGTGGAGATGCAGATGAGGCCATACGCTGGATGAAGGAGAACCGCCTCGACCTTTGCAGCCCTTTCGAAGATTCTTTTGGAGATGAGGATTTCAATACCGGCCTTAAAAGCGCTATTAAGAAGGGGCAACCTGAGCGAGTTAAAATAATCCTTGAATTATGGCCCGATGCTGAATTGGACGACAGCGTTATAGAGGCAGCGGTAACTAGCAAGAAGAAGGAAATTATCGAGGTAATCGCTAATGCTAACTATAGCGTTTTGGAAAGGCTGTTGGAAAATGCAGTCAGGAAAAAGAAGATCGCTCTGGTAAAAAGATTACTGGAAGGCTGTGATCCAGAGAAGCTGGATATACAGAAATTGTACGGCATCGCAGATAAGCTCGGATTTAAGGTTATCAGAAGTTTACTGGTAAAAGCTGGTGCGGAGCCTGATAATTAAGATTATTGCTGTCGTAAGCGATATGCTTATCGTCCTTGTTACTAGAGGCTATCTCAAAAGTATGAGTTAAAAGTGCCCCATAATTCGTAGTAATGAATATGAGCACAGGAACACACTTTACTGATGAACAGTGGGCTTTCATTGAAACCCACTTACCCAAGCCCCATAAAATGGGCCGACCACGGGCTAATGACCGCCGCACTCTCGAAGCAATTCTGTGGGTAGACCGGACTGGCGCACGTTGGCAAGATTTACCCACAGAATATGGTGATGATTCTACCGCCCATAGCCGCTTGGTTGAATGGCAGAACCAGGGTGTCTTTCAAATCATCTGGCAGGCTGGATTGCAAGCCTTGGATGAGTTGGGCAAACTTGATTTAACTCAAACCAACCTGGATGCCACTTTTGCCCCGGCCAAAGGTGGTGGAGCCGAAGTTGGCAATACCCGCAAAGGCAAAGGCACTAAAATCGAAATCGTCAGCGAAGGTCATTCTATCCCGCTGAGTTTAACGGTTGCCAGTGCCAATGAAGCTGAAATCACTTTAGCCGAACCAACGGTCGCGGCCATTCGGATCACCACAAGGCGCGGTCGTCCCAAAACGCGGCCAAAGTTGGTTTGCGCTGACAAAGCTTACGATAGTATGGCCTTTCGACGGGCTTTACGGAAGCGTGGTATCAAGACGGCCATACCGGAACGAACCAGTAAAAAGCAAAAGCGACGCAAGAAGGGACCGAAGCCTCAGTGTCCAAAGGCAAATTACGAGCAACGCTGGAAGGTAGAGCGTACTTTTGCCTGGTTGGGCAACTTCCGGCGGACGCTAATTCGCTGGGAAAGAAAGTTTGAAGCCTTCAAAGGTTTTGTCACTTTTACTTGTATGTTTGTGACTATTCGCAATGTTGTAACTTAAGCCTCATTTCAGGTTTGAGTTTTGAGATAGCCTCTAGGAGGAATATCCAGATCCATTGCTTACCACAACCTAAAATGGTGTGGTTCAAATTCGTGACTATTCTTCAAACCAATAAGAGTTAAAGATGATACAGATGGGTCCAAAACTGGCTAAAAATAGCTTATGAGAATGAAAGTTCCCAAAAGCTATTTTTCAAGAATTGGGTTATAATACCTTAAAGAGATTTCCAGGAATTTTAGAAGTTTAACGACTATTGCAGTTGCACCGGTTAGTGTTAAAC
>JAYSYV010001135.1:0-3747 GCA_043727245.1 Chloroflexota bacterium
TTAACCCTAAAACGAAGAAAATTGGAATTTTTATTTATCCTTTCAGGATAGCATAAAGTTCCCTACCGACTCTTTTGGTTCCTATTATGGTCCAACGCCTAGTTACTAACTTAAAATCAGTAGCGCCCGGAGCCGGATTGAAGCCAATCAAATTAGACCTGCTTTTTCAAACCCGGCTCTTAACACCCACAAATACTACTTAGAGTACGGAGGACATAGCCCCATGGCTGTATTAAATCCAGCCGAGCGCTCCACAAAAAGGAACACAAGCTTTGTGGATTGGCTCAGCCGCCACATGAAACTATTGTTTATCTTACCCTCGCTAATCTTCGTATTAGCTATGATGGTTTTTCCCATTGGCTATACTGTCTGGCTTAGTTTTAACGAATGGAATGGTTCGGCCACCCGCAGTCCTCAAGGAGTAGGTTTTAGTAATTATACCAATTTATTATCTGCTGACCCTCGCTTTTGGGATTCGGTTTTACGGACTTTTCTTTTTAGTATCGGCGCAGTAGTGGCTGAACTTCTGCTAGGTTTAGGCATTGCTTTACTGCTTCAGGGTAAATTTTTCGGGCAGAATTTTATTAAAACGTTAATTCTACTGCCCATGGTTGCTACACCAGTGGCAATCGGTATGGCCTGGTTACTGATGTTCGAGCCCACTATTGGGCTGCTCAACTCTTTGCTGCGAGACTGGGGTTTACCTCCTCAACCCTGGTTGGGTTCGGAGCAACAGGCTCTGTGGAGCCTGGTAATGGTAGATGTGTGGCAGTGGACCCCTATGATGGCTTTAATTATTCTGGCCGGAATTACCGTTTTGCCAGAAGAGCCGTATGAGGCGGCAAGGGTGGACGGGGCTAGTCCCAGGCAAAGATTTTTCTACCTGACACTCCCTCTACTTATGCCTACCCTGGTGGTGGCCGTCTTGCTGCGCTCTATTGATGCGCTTAAAACCTTTGACATTATATACACAATGACCAGGGGTGGTCCCGGCTATTCCACCGAAACTATTAACACTTATGGCTATGTTCAATCATTTGAATACTTTAAACTGGGCCAGGCTTCTAGCTTATTGATGATTTTCTTTGCCATCGTTCTGGGTATTAGTTTATTGTTCATACAGGTAAGACGTAGGTGGGGGGTACAGGCATGAGTGATTTTTCCCAACAAAACGGGCGGGCCACTAAACTGCCCTCGCCCGAACCGTCGACTCAACCGGCAGACCCAGGAATTTCCACAAAACAAAGGGCTAGATCTACCCGGTGGAACCGGGTACTGTTGCAAGGGCTGCGTTATATTGCCATCGTCCTGGTCACAATATTGTTTATTCTTCCCTTTTTGTGGATGGTGCTGAGTTCTTTTAAGACCCAGATAGATATTACTACCAGCAGTAATATCTTTAAATTCACTCCCACTACTGAGAACTACCAGAACGTTTTTGGACAATATAACTATTTTCTTTATATGTTAAACAGTTTACTGGTAGCGGTTGGCTCGACCTTCTTTTCGCTGGTGCTGGGTCTACCGGCCGCATATGCTATCGCCCGCTTCCGGGTAGGTTGGCTGGGTGTTGTTCTACTAACCGCCAGAATTGTACCTGGCATAACTTTCCTGATTCCCTGGTATATTATATTCAGCCGTATTGGTATTATAGGCTCCTACTGGGCTTTGATTCTAAGTCATATGCTGGTAGGGCTGCCCTTTATCGCCTGGATTATGATTTCATTTTTCGAGAATTTACCGGCAGACCTGGAAGAAGCAGCTCAAGTAGATGGAGCGACCGCTTTTGGGGCCTTCTTCCGAATCGCACTCCCACTGGCTGTCCCCGGTATTATAACTGCCTCTATCATGTCGTTTATTTTCTCCTGGAACAACTTCATGTTCTCACTGGTGCTTGCAGGAGAAAATACCAAAACCCTGCCTATTGCGATTTTCAACTTTATCTCATACTCCAGTGTAGATTGGGGTGGGTTGATGGCCGCCGCAGTAGTGATAACGTTGCCTGTGCTGCTGCTGACTTTGATGGTACAGCGTTATGTTGTAGCCGGTCTTACTTCCGGGGCATCTAAAGGTTAAGCAAAAGGTCTAAAGAGGCCGGTTAGCCTGAAGCAGACCGACCTCTTTCTATTAATATAATTTGTTTTTAATGCTTGATACTGGGTTGAACGAGTATTTGGCATAGGTTAACTATTTTGGGTGGGATGAACGCTTTCTTGAAAATTCACAATCAGTTGTAAACATCCTAACAATAGTAACCTATTTATCCGGAACATTCTAAAGAACATCTAAATAATGGACGAATCACCAAATATTTTCTATAAGGCTTCAACCCCTGTAAATAATTATGTTGAAAAATTAGAATTCTTTTGAAGATTTTTGTTTCAATAGTATGGATTAATTATTAAAATTGTGGCCTCCTTCATGCGTTCCACTCGGCTCTGCCTGAGCTGTGTTTCGTCTTCAATGATCAGTCCATCAGGCCGGTCTACCGCTTCGGCCCGGCTGAGTAATTCGGCCACACCCGAAGCCAGCCCTTTTATTATATAACACACAGGAGGCTATGGTCGACTTAATGGTGATTATAGTGACCATAGACTATTCGGCATTATTCTTTGATTTTCTATAATTCAACTGGCAAGGCCTAATTACTCTCAAGCTTTAACTTGACAATAGCAGGAAAGCTACTTACAGTAGTTCTAAACCAGTATCAGACTGTCTTTTGTGTCAGCTTACTATGTTAAGGAAAAGGAAAATAACTTTGAGTCAGCGGGCGGTTTCAATCGAAGATATTGCCAAAATAGCCGGTGTGTCGCATTCGACTGTATCTCGCGCCTTGCGGAATAGTCCCTTAATTAGCCTGGCAACCCGCGAACGTATTAAGTTGCTGGCTCGCGAGATGAATTATATCCCAAACGCTATCGCTCAGAGCCTTCAAATGCAGCGGTCCAATACAATCGGCCTGGTAGTGACTTCGGTAGCCGACCCCTTCTTTGGCGAAGTGGTGCGAGGTGTCGAAGAAGTGGCGCAGACCACCGGATTTAGCGTACTGCTAAACGCTTCCCACAACGACCCCGACCGGGAAATAGCCGCTATTGAAACCTTCCATCACCGGAGGGTAGATGGCATAATCGTGGCCGACTCGCGCCTCAGTGCCAATTATAACACTCAGCTAACTCATATGAGAGTGCCAACCATTCTTATAAACAGCCAGGCCGAAGAACAGTTAGACGCTTTCAACTTCGTGACCATAGAAGATAGCCTGGGCGCTCAGGTGGCCGTGGAACACCTCTTAGAAATGGGCCACCGCGCCATTGGCTATTTGGGCGTGGGCAACCGGCCTCGCTCTAATCAGTTGCGGTTGGAAGGCTATCGGGCCGCTCTGCAATCTGCCGGAGTGCTGCCGCCGGAAGAATGGGTCGTGGTGGCCGGGGCCGGAAATCTGCGCCACGAAGACGATGCTATTGTCGGGCAGGAGTTGTTGCCGCGCCTGCTGGCAGCCGGGGTGACGGCGGTCTTTTGTCACAACGATATGCTGGCGGTAGGCGCTCTGATGGCCTGTCGCGAATTGGGCTTGAAAGTGCCGGATGATTTGAGCCTGGTTGGCTTTGACGATATTGCCCTGGCAAAATATGTTACACCGCCCCTGACCACCCTTCACCAGCCCATGCTTGAACTGGGACGAAATGCCATGCAGATGCTGTTAGACTTGTTGGACCATAAAGAAGTCCAAAATAAAGTTTTAAAGCC
>JAYSYV010001136.1:0-1107 GCA_043727245.1 Chloroflexota bacterium
GAAATTTCCAGACCAGCAGCGGGCCAGGTGGTATTTTCAGGGAGTGCCAACAAGCCCACTTCGGTTTTGCTGGCGAAAGCTACCAATGCACCGGGTAAATCCATGCGCCGCACAACCGGTGATTTAAATAGGTCCAGGGTGGCTTCAATATGAGCGGCATCCAGGTTTTCCAGGCCGTGCAAAGCCTGAGCGGTGCGTCGGATAAGGCGCTTTTGCAAAGAGGGTAGTTTTCCCAGGAAATATTCTTTAGAGAAGCTGAACTGAGAGCCAAATTCAGGCTTTACGTTAGCCTGAAACTCGGCTTCAACCAGTTGGTCGAGCCATTCCTGGTCGGAGCGGGTTAAATCGGCCAGGCGGTTCAGGTTGAGCTTGATATTGGGTTGATATTCGCTTTCTAACAAGGGCAAAAGCCGCTGGCGGACCCGGTTCCGGGCGTAATCAGGTTGGAGATTGGTTTCATCTAGGCGTGGATTAAGACCATTTTCGTGAGCGTAGGTTTCAATGTCGCGCCGCCAGACTGTCAGCAAAGGCCGACCAAGCCTGACAACCGTTGAACCGGCCAGGGGGAAAGTATCTTTCAGGGCAAAAGCCGGTGGCGGAAGCAAACTCAAAGGGGCCATCCCGGCCAGACCGTGCGGGCCAGTGCCGCGTAAGAGCCGCAGCAAAACCGTTTCGGCCTGGTCGTCGGCATTGTGTCCGGTCAGGACCAGTTCAATAGCCAAACCAGCCGCCAAATCGCCTACGAAAGCATAGCGAGCCTGACGAGCAGCATCTTCCAGGGATAGGCCGTTAGCGGCGGCAAAGGCCGGGACATCAAGCTGGCCCAGGTGAAAAGGCAGGTTATTTTCCAGGCAAAAAGCTTCTACAAAGCGGGCATCTTCGGCGGCTGTTTCGCCCCGGATATGATGGTTGAAATGGGCCACAGTCAGGCGCAAAGCCGGGTAGCGAGGTTGGAGGCGGAGCAAGGCGTATAGCAGAGCCAGCGAATCCGGCCCACCCGAAACGGCGACCAGGGCCGGTTGAGGCGGCGTAGTAGTTTCCCAGAAATTCCCTAGAGCCAGTTTGAGCGGCGAAGCCATAAGCCTGTTTCCCGGAGACAAAAATAAA
>JAYSYV010001137.1:0-1106 GCA_043727245.1 Chloroflexota bacterium
ACGGCATGAAGATGATTATGTCCCGGCGCAAAGTGGCCGCCGAGAAAGTCCCGGCCCAGTCCACTACCTAAAATCTGGCACGTTTCGAGTAAGGAGGAACTGTTTCCTTTGTCAGGGCGTTATTACCGTAAAAGAGTTGCATAAGCAAGGAGGCACCACTTGAAACCGGTAAATAACCCTGGCTTTAAAATGATTAAAGGTAGCTTCGTGGCCTTGCTGCTAGTGATTTGGAGCCAGCTTTTAATGGCCTGTGGCTCCGACTCAACTCCCACTCAAAATGTGCTGGCAGTGCCACCTCAAGGGACACCGACAGTGACAAGTCAAGTTGTTACGGCAACACCATCCGTAACTAGTACGACAGCAACCCCTAAAATTACTACAAAAAAAGTTTCTCTTAACGAATTTACGGCCACTGCCAGAGTCACCGGGACTATACCTCCCACGATTGCCGCTACGCCAACCCTAGCAGATATAGCCCAGCGTGGTCTCTTTAGCTATATTCCAACCACTCAAATTGAGCAGGCCAAGCAGCAGTGGTTACAACTAATTGAGTTGAATGAGAAATTATGGAAAGCTAAGAACGTAACTTCCTACCAGATAGCGGTATCCTACCACAATACGCCCTGGCCTCCGGGTGAATTATACGATCTTACGGTGAGAAACGGCCAAGTTGTTCAAACTTCCTATAGCCTTGTTAAATGTCAGTCATGTGGCGATAAAACGCTTCCTACGCCTAATCCGGCTACCCGCACCTACAAAGATGATGCCGCATTTAGTGTCCCCGGTCTGTTCGAGTTGAGCCGGTCTTCTATTAAGAATAACTGGGCTAACGATAACAGGGCATTTAATGTGGAATTTGATGCTAATTACGGTTTTCCAAAAAGAATAATCCTCGAACAACATCATGGTACAGACTTCGGAATTTACTGGATGGTCGAATCATTCAAAGAGCTTCCCTGAATAGAATTACTTTACTTTACCCTTTCTACTCTTATGTAAACTTATTAAGTTCTTTTAAGTGGGGCTGTGATATAATCGGCCTGTGTTTACAGGTATGAAGATATTTAAAAGAGCGGGTACGGGCGGGTAAAGAACCCTTTTATGTT
>JAYSYV010001138.1:0-3744 GCA_043727245.1 Chloroflexota bacterium
GGCAAAACCTGATTAACTGCTTCGCTCAATTCCGCTAATTCCCGCAGCCTTGCTTCCGCTAAACCGCTTCATCATTCAACCGCCTTAAAAGACTTAGGCCGGTAAGAACTCGATCAGAGAAATTTCCGCGTTGTCTCCCAGGCGAGTACCCAGCTTGAAAGTACGGGTATAACCGCCATCACGCTCGGTATAACGAGGGCCAATTACGGTGAAAAGTTTCTGCACAGCAGCGGTGTTAGCTATCTTGCTGGTAGCCACGCTGCGGTTGTGCGGATTGTCTTCACGGGCAATCCTGACCAGGTGTTCGATCATGCCCTGGATTTCTTTGGTTTTCGCCTCAGTAGTGCGAATGCGCTCATGGGCAATTAGAGATACCAGCAGATTGCGGTACATACCCAGACGTTCGCCCGTAGACCGGTGGAATTTACGACCGTCAATTCGATGTCTCATTTCTTCAAAACCTCTTAAGCTTCTTCTTCAAGATTGTTATCGCCGGCCTCGTCACCGTTGCCCAAAACGTCAGCGTCCGCGTCTCCGCCGCCCTCACCTTCGGCCTCGTCACTGAAAGCACTGCCCGCGAAAGGTCCGATAGGCTTGTTCGCTTCCATGTAGCCGTGGTTGATTAGCTGCGCCCGCAGTTCGTCGTAAGACTTGCGCCCGAAGTTACGGACACTGAGCAAGTCCTTCTCGTCCATCAACAAAATCTGGCCGACTTTGGTAATGTTGCTGCGCTTCAAGCAGTTGTAAGTACGCACCGACAAATTGAGTTCTTCAATCGGCGTATCAAAGACCTGGGTCGGAATATTGGTCTGCTTGTCCAGACCCGGCAATTCCGGTTCTTTGGTCTTATTGAAGTCTGCAATAATCTCGCTATGCCGTTTGAGTATCTGGGATGATTGGCTGAGAGCCTCACCCGGATCAATCGAGCCATCGCTCCAGATTTCCATTACCAGCCGGTCGTAGTCGGTCTGCTGGCCGACGCGAGTGTGTTCCACCACGTAGTTGACACGCGGAATGGGAGTATAGATAGCATCAACCGGAATAACGCCAATTGGCATATTCTCGCGGTTGTCAGCCGAGCTATAACCGGTCCCATGTTCAACTGTCAGTTCCATGTCCAGGGTAGCATCCGGGCTATCCAGGGTGGCAATCGGCTGATCAATATTAATAATTTCAATCAGTTGGCCGGGAACTTCAATATCGCCAGCCGTCGCTATGCGCTCACCGCGACAGCTAAGGTTCAACCGGACTGGACGGTCGCTGAAAGAACGCAACCGGATGCGCTTAACGTTCAGCACAATCTCAGTCACATCTTCTTTTACGTGTGGCAGCGAGGTAAACTCATGAGCCACTCCGTCAATTTTGATCGAAGTGATCGCTGCGCCCGACAAAGAACTGAGCAAGATACGGCGCAAGGCATTTCCAAGAGTAATACCGTAGCCTGGCTCTAGCGGTTCGATCTTGAACCGACCGTAGTTCTCTGCCGTAGCTACTTTTTCGACCTTCAAAGCTACATCGAACAAGGCAATCAGCCTCCTTTTATCAACTGATTTGCTTCTACTACCGGAATGTTCTTTACCCCGGCCTGTCAAGGCCAGCTAAAGCAACATTCCGGCCCAGATTGAACTACTAGCGGCTGTAATACTCTACGATTAACTGCTCGTCCAGTACTACATCCATCTGGTCACGTCCGGGGATATTTCCGATCCGACCGCTCAAAGCGCGGGGGTCAATCGTCAACCAGCCAGGAACCTGGGTCTTGCCGAAAGTCTCGGCAGCAACTTTGAAGTATTCCTTGCCACGGCTAGACTCTTTAATGGAAACAACATCGCCAGCCTTCATGATATAAGAAGGAATGTCGGTGTCGCGACCGTTCACCTGAAAATGGCCGTGACGGACAATCTGGCGGGCCTGGGGCCGTGAGTCCGCGAAGCCCATGCGATAAACGATGTTATCGAGGCGAAGTTCGAGGATTTGCAGCAAACGTTCGCCGGTAGCGCCAGGGATGCGCTTGGCTTCGTCAAAGTGCTTGCTGAACTGTCGTTCCAAAATGCCATAGATGCGGCGAGCTTTTTGTTTCTCACGTAACTGCAAACCAAAATCGCTCATTTTACGCTGTCGTTTAGCGCCATGCATACCCGGTGCAGTAGGCCGACGCTCGACCGAGCATTTCGGTCCCATACAGCGGTCGCCCTTGAGCATCAACTTTACCCCCTCGCGGCGGCACAGTTTACAAACCGGTCCTGTATACCTTGCCAATTGTTCCTCCCTTTGGCAGTTCCCTAATTACGGTTCTTCGTCCTGTAATTATTCTATTCAAAACACCAGGCCACTGCTTGCAGTGACCAGGCGTTCCCCTAAGTCTAAATCACTTTGCTTATGGTCCCTTCGGACCGCCACTCTCACCTTCCGGCAGGTCTTTTTACCCTTTTTTCAAATGGGTGGCCCGGCAATTTACCGGAGCCAGACAATTCGCTGCCTTCAGGGCAAAGCATTGGAGAGTTCTGCCTTCTTCACTCCGGCCTGGGCCGAGCTTTACAACAGAATAACGAGCCATGCCTGGCGCTGCGGAATATTGCTATTCCCCGGCGATTAGACGCGGCGACGTTTGGGCGGGCGACAACCGTTGTGAGGTATCGGTGTTACATCGGTGATCGAAACCACCTGCAAACCGGTCGCCTGTAAGGAACGGATAGCCGCTTCGCGACCAGACCCCGGACCCTTGACGAAAACCTCGACCTGACGCAACCCGTGTTCCATAGCCCGCCGAGCCGCCCCTTCGGAAGCGACCTGAGCCGCATAAGGGGTACTCTTGCGCGAACCTTTGAAGTCGCTCGCTCCGGCACTACCCCAACTCAGGACGTTGCCCTTCGGGTCGGTCAGGGTAATGATAGTATTATTGAAAGTTGACTGGATATGCGCCTGTCCTTTTGGGACGCTTTTACGCTCGCGGCGCTTTACCCTGGTGGCTTTCTTCTTGGTGCCCTTGTCAGCCATCTAAATGAAATCCTCCAGCTAGAATATTTTAAATACTACTTGGTGGCCTTCTTCTTACCGGCCACGGTGCGGCGCTGTCCACCCCGGCGCGTGCGGGAGTTAGTCCGCGTGCGCTGGCCGTGAACCGGCAGCCCGGCCCGGTGTCGGCGGCCCCGGTAGCTTCCAATTTCAACCAGGCGTTTGATGTTGAGGTTTACCTCGCGGCGCAAATCGCCCTCCACCCGGTATTCCCGGTCAATCAACTCGCGCAGGTGAGCCACTTCCTCGTCGGATAGCGCCCGGACCCGCGTATCAGGATTGATGCCGGTTTCCTTTAAAATCTTCTGGCTGGTAGAAGGGCCGATACCAAAAATGTATGTCAACCCTATTTCGACGCGCTTGTCACGGGGCAAGTCAACCCCCGCTACTCTTGCCATTCGTTCCTCCCAGAACCTCTAAAAAAATAATTAGCCCTGTCGCTGCTTGTGCTTGGGTACTGTGCAAATAACTAGCACGACACCCTTGCGCTTGATAACTTTGCATTTCTCGCAGCGCGGCTTTACGGAAGCCCGTACCTTCATGTTAGTAACAACCTCGCTTGCTGATAGAGCAAAAGCGGCTTGCGCCACTTCTTGCCGGGTTCAGTAATCCGGTTAAACGGGAAAATACTCCGCATCTACCCGGCAAACCTTACTTCCTGGTAGCTTGCGCCAATCAAGCCGACACGCTGGTCGGCTCCCCTGAAAGTGAGATGAATTAAATGTCCGT
>JAYSYV010001139.1:0-1105 GCA_043727245.1 Chloroflexota bacterium
AGAGTAAGAATAAGCACCAGATAATCATAACCCGCGTAGGCCGGGCCAACCCACAGCGTAAGGACTTCCCTGGCGAGCATTGTAAGAACAATACCAAACGGTAAAAAGAGAACAAGAGCCAGGCGCGAGCTATGTTTGTATAAGGAACGCAGCCGTTCCATATCGGCTTCGGCGTGAAGCTCCGAAGCGAGCGGCATCAGAACTTTCATAAACTGCACGGTAAATGTTTGCGATATCTCGCTTAAACGGCGAGCTATACTATAAGGAGTAACCGCGCTGATAGGCAGGACGGCACTGATTACAAATTCATCCGTTCTGGTTTGCAAGCGCCCGCCCACCTGGGTTACAAAAATTGAAGAGCTAAACCCCACAATCTGTCGAACCATCTGGCGGTTAGCTCCCCGCCAGGTAAATTTTAGACCCGGAACCAGGCGATTGACCATAATAATTGCCGGTACTTGCATCAGTACAATAATCGGTAAATTGAGCAGTAACATAGCCAATAAATTTCCGCCCAGCAGTAAGACCACAATAGTGGAAAGAGCGATCAATAGCGTACTTGTAATATTAAGTAAATTGAGCAGGTCATGGCGCTGTAAGCCCCGTAAGACCGAGTAGACCGTCAGACCCGGCAACTCAATACCCACTATAATACCCATGACCAGGACCACCCAGGTGGCGGTGGCTTGTTCGTCGGCCGGCACATTAAAGAGGGTAGGGAAAACCGGTGCAATAGCGACACTAATTAGAATAGCTAGCACACCCACGCCGCCATAAATTTGCAGAGCGGTAGCAATTAACTTCTGAGTTTGCCCGGTTTCGCCGCGAGCCAGGAATTCAGGTGTGTATTTTATTACGGCACTGGTAATACCCAGGTCAAGTAACTGACCGTATGTTACAAACGAACCTACCAGTATCCACAGCCCATACTGAGCCGCTCCCAGGTGATTTAAGATAAAGGGTGTTAAGAAAAAGCCAATAGCCAGGGTTACAATCTGGGTAGTATAATTATAAAAAGTGCCGGATACCAGACGACGCCTGATTAATTCGTTCTTCGCTGCGTCATCAACCATTTAATAGCTCCATAAATAATTCCAAAGGCCAG
>JAYSYV010001140.1:0-11276 GCA_043727245.1 Chloroflexota bacterium
TTGCTGAGGGTCAGGCCAACCTTGCTACCGGCATCAAGTTTAATTCCGGCGTTTGGGCTAGTGCCGATTACCACTCCACCCGGCTGGTCCGAAAATTCCTGGTTGATGGGGCCAGCCACCAGACCTACCGCTTTGATAGCATTCTCGGCATCTTCCTGCTTTTTACCCTTTACCTCCGGCACAGCCACTTTAGCGACGGCTACGGTGGTGCTGGGAGGCAGCGTGGCCGCCGGAGCAGTGGCGGTGGCCCGGACACTTGGGTTGGAAAGACCGGGCAGAATCAAGAGAGCCGCCAGGGCCAGACCGACAATCATCAGGAAAGCCGCCGCGCCCACAATCCAGGGCAAGCAACCCCCGCTACCACGGGCCTGGTTTACTTCATCAATGTACTCGACTTCTTCTACCGGCACGCGGCCCCGGTAAGAGGTGCTGACTCTTTCATCGTAATAGCGTACCCCATTACGGCGGGCCTGGTCGTAGGCATAATTAGCCTCCGGCTGTGGTACTGGCATTGCCGCCGGAGATGGAGCAACCGGGCGGGCCGGACGGATTGGCGGGTTTACCGAGGTCTGGTCTTGCACCCGTGGCCCCTGGTAATTGTAGGTTCCTGGTGGCGGCACAGCCGAACGCCGGTTGGGCTGGTTGTTGTTATAACTACTCGGCTGGACAGGCGGAACGGGCCGAACTGCCATTGTACCCTGTACGGCCTGGGCTTCCAGGTTACGCAATGCCTTACTGAGCTGGGCAGCCGTAGAGAACCGCTGGTTAGGGTCTTTTGACAGGGCTTTAAGCACGATTTGCTCAACAACAGGCGGTACACTCGGATTGAAGCGGCGCAAGGGCGGCGGCATTTCTTCTATGTGCTTCAGGGCCAGGGCCACCGGGTTATCGCTATCGAAAGGGATGCGCCCGGTCAACATCTCGAAAAGGACTACGCCAATCGAATAAATATCGCTCTGGGGCATTACCGGCAGCCCTTTAGCCTGCTCAGGCGAGAAATAATGGACTGTTCCCAAAGTAATACCGGCTTCGGTCAGGGTGGAGGCCGTAGCACTCTTGGCAATCCCAAAGTCGGTCACTTTAATCCGGCCCGAACTATCAATCAAAATATTCTGGGGCTTAATATCGCGATGAATCAGGCCAGTGCTGTGGGCATACCCGATGCCGTCAGCGATTTGCGCTCCAAATTCCAGAGCGCGAGAGATTGCCAGGGGCGCTTCGGCAATAATAACGTCTTTAAGGCTTAACCCTTCCACCAACTCCATGACAATATAATGCACGTCACCCTCGTCACCAACGTCAAAGACCCGCACGATATTGGGGTGGTTCAGGCTGGCGGCCTGTTCAGCCTCGCGTTTGAAACGGGCCAGGAATTGAGGGTCGGCGGCATAGCTATCACGCAGGATTTTTATCGCCACGACCCGGTTAAGCTTCAAGTCAAGGGCTTTGTAGACAGCGGCCATTCCGCCATCGCCAATCTTGGATTGGAGTTCGTACCGGTCGTTTAAAGTTCGGGCCTGGGTCATTGTTTGATTCTCTCTTGTATTCCCTAAAAGTATAACAAAAATTATGGCGTCCCTTTAGCGGAGTTATTCCTCACTGAAATATAATTTCCGCTGCACTATTATACATTATACACATTTTTACTTGAAGTGACGGAAGTAACTCTCAGGCTAAACTGCCCAACAAAAATGGTTGCAAATCTTGCACCAGACGGGCGTAATCTTCACGGTGCAGATTATGGCCGACCCCTTCATAACGGATAGCCTGGCCGGTAGCAGGTTTGAGGGCGGCCCTGGCTTCGGCCTGGACCGGCGCTGTTAGAACTCCGCCAATATTTTCGTCACTTATGACCAGCAGCAAAGGTACTTCCACCTGCCCCAGCAGCGCAGTTATATTCTGGCCGATATTGTGCCGGTAGAAATCACGGACAGTTTCGGGGCGGTAAGCTAACATAGCCCCGGCTTTCCAGTAGTGATCGGAAGGAGTCCAGGCCGGCATATTTTCTTTAGTCCAGGCCAGGTATTCTTCCCTGCTCTTTTTAGGCTGGCCGACCTCTTTTTGATAGTTGCCAGCCCCTTGCTCGGCCCAATCGTTATCCAGATAAAGGGCCGGGTCCAGCAGCGCGACCCTTTCCAGCCCAGCCGGATGATTAGCCGCCAGAGTCAGGCTGACCGCCCCGCCCCAGCTATGCCCGCACAAACGATAGCCGGTCCGGTTCAGTCCCAGAGCCGCAACAAAGCTCGCCAGTTGGTCGGCGGTAATCGGCCAGGCCACACCTTCCGGGCTGTCCTCGCTGTAGCCGTGACCGGGCATATCCACCGCCAGTACGCGGACTCCGGCCTGGGCCAGGTCCGGCCCCAGATGCCACCATGTCCGGGCATTACTGGTAATGCCGTGGACCAGCAAAATAGTTTTAGTCCCGGTGGAGTTCCATTCCAGGTAATTCCATTTAAACCCACCGACTTCGATTTGCTTTTCGGCTGGCTCAAGCCCGCCCAGGTGGTCACTATCCAATGTGAAGTTTCTCCTTATCTGGAATTACAAACAATTACCAAAGTATAAACGTTTCAGGCAAGCTTGGGGTTCCCCATTAACGTTTCAGGCCCAGGCGCGACCGCAGTGGCCTTTGCTAAAGCCGATTAGACACCGCGCAAAATCCACTTTTCAGATTATACCCCAAATTGACGGATTAAGAACTTGCTAACCCATGTCAAATATGGTATATTAACTTCGCTTTCGGGATGGCTCACAAGGCTGAAACCGCAAGTAACACATGATGCGCCCATCGTCTAGAGGCCCAGGACACCGCCCTTTCACGGCGGACACAGGGGTTCGAATCCCCTTGGGCGTACTAAAAAAGAGACTCAACGATGATGTTGAGTCTCTTTTTGTTTATAATGTTTCCCCCGTTACCCATAAAATCCTGAATTAAACCTTACAGCAGCGTACTTCCCACAAGAGCAAATATCCGCTATCATGAAGTAGCGGCCAGCCAGAAGCAGCCAACAATAACGTTCACCAATTCACAACTATTCGCCAGAAAGGCAATATACAATGAGCGAATCTGACAACCAGAAAATAGAGCCGGTTATAAAACCAGTCGAAGGCGAGATAATTGACAAGACTGCTACCTGGGGCGGCCTCAAACGTAAGTGGAGCGAACTTCAGCAAACCTGGCATAAAGGGGTAGCGAGAGTCAGGGTGGCCCGCGAAGAAGCCAGGAAAAAACGTAAAAATCAGTAACCTGTAAGGTAAATCTAGTACAATCAATGCGGGAGGCAAGAAAGTGAAAACATTCAAACAACCGGCTATCTTCATCCCGGTCCTTATCCTCCTGGCTGGCCTGTTGCTGGTAATTATAGTAATCCTGATTAAAGAGGTCGGTCAAGGGATTAGACCCTTTTACCCATTTCTCGCTTTTGTTTACCTGATTAACATCAACTATTTGCTGTGGGAATTGTTCTTAAAGAAAAAGTAACAACAACGCTTTACCGGGTTAAAACAACTATTACCAGAATAACAATCATCACTAATACTGCTATCAAAACCCAAATCCACCAGGGTATACCTTTTTTCGCTGGTGTTGCTATACCACCATACACACCATGCTGGTTCCATTGGGCCGGGGTTTGCTGCAAGTTTTGTGGCGGCGGTGGGGATTGGTAATTGGCCTGTGGTGAGGAAGGTTGTGGCGAGTTTGCCGGTGGCTGAGGTTGTTGGAATTGTCCTTCAGGGCGAATACCATGAATTTGCGGATTGTAATCCCTTATCCAGGGTCCAGGGAAATTAAAGTACTGGGTTACTGGTTCGCTCTGCTTTTGATTATCCGGTTGTTTAGCATTTTCGGGTTGTTTAGGGTTTTTATCAGGTTGGGCCGTGACAACAGCCTTCCAAACAAGTATTGTAGATTAAAACGAAGAACTTATGAAGTAAATCTAACTCTAAAAAGCTAAAGAGTCAATACCGAGAGCATACTTCCAAATTTCCAAGAGTGAATTGGGATAGGGGCTTAACTCCATACAGGAAATTATAATCTTTGTTATAAAGACTTTCAAGGTGGTATCCTAGGATTCACATAATCTATTACATTAAGCTTGTTAAAGACAACTTTATAGCTTTGAAAATTACAATTAATAAAGCAAATTAGCGTCTAAAATCCGGTGGCTGGCGGCAGTAGATTTGCTATAGATTGGTCCAGCAGGTAATAATACTGGACCTGGAAAATAGCAGGAACCGTTTATTTAGCGTTAAATCAGGAGGCCCATATGTCGCAGCAACCAGCAGACAACCCGGTTACAGGCAATTTCGATTACTTTCATAACCCTTCCTGGCGCATCTTCCGTATTATGAGCGAATTCGTAGAAGGTTTTACGTTCCTGGCTAATATTCATAAAAGCGTAACCTTCTTTGGTTCGGCTCGCTTGCCGGAGGATAATGCCTATTATAAGCTGGCCCGCACCCTGGGCAAACGCCTGGCCGAGCAGGACTATACGATTGTCACCGGCGGTGGCCCCGGTATAATGCAGGCTGGAAACCAGGGCGCGTACGATGCGGGCGGCAAATCAGTCGGGATTAACATCCAGCTTCCGATGGAGCAAAGAGAAAATCCTTATGTCAAGCAAAGTATCAGCCTGCACTATTTCTTCAGCCGCAAAGTCATGTTGGATTTCTCCGCCGAAGCTTTCGTATTTTTCCCTGGCGGCTATGGCACGATGGACGAGTTCTTCGAGCTGGTCACGCTAGTCCAGACCGGCAAGATGAGCCGGGACGTGCCGATTATTATGATGGGGAAGGATTTCTGGCAGCCGCTGGCCGATTGGATGAAAGGCACTATGCACAAAGAGCTAAATGTTATCGGGGAGAAAGACCTGGACTTGTGGACTTTGACCGATGATATAGAGGAAGTTGTCCGAATTATCACGCAGCAGGTTGATAAACAGGAGGCCAAACGCGTCACCACAAAAGGCACCACCGCCAAATCGCCGGAGGATAAGTTAAGCGAAGCTACCCGCCCCATGTCAGGCACTGAACAATGACCAGGCCAAAGGCGTTCGTCTTTGATGCCTACGGCACTCTCTTTGATGTTTACTCGGTCCAGGCAAGCTGCGAGGAAGTTTTTCCGGGCAATGGTGAAAAGCTCACCCGGATGTGGCGCAGCAAGCAACTGGAATATAGCTGGTTGCGCTCGTTAATGGGCCGCTACGAGGACTTCTGGATGCTGACCGAAGACGCTTTGCGCTATAGTTGTCAGTTTTTGGGCTTACAGCTAGAGGCGGTCCAGGTAGAGAAGATACTGCAAAGCTACCTGACCCTGGCCGCTTTTCCCGAAACCGCCCGGCTGCTGGACCGGCTGGACGGGCAACCCAGGGCTATTCTTTCCAACGGCACACCCACTATGCTAGAAGCGGCGGTCCGGCACAACCGGCTTGAAGGAAAATTCGACCATATTCTAAGTGTGGACGAGCTTAAAGTTTATAAGCCGCACCCGGCGGTCTACCAGTTAGCGGTGGACCGGCTGGGCTTAAATAAGGATGAGATAGGGTTTGTATCGTCCAACGGCTGGGATGTCGCCGGGGCTAAAGCTTTTGGGTTCAGGGTATTCTGGCTCAACCGCCTGGAAGCACCGGTGGAGGAATTAGGGGTACGGCCCGACACTATAATCAAATCTGGACTGGAATTGCTCGATATAACCTAATCTGCGCGGAATAACTACTGCCGGGACCAATCGAAACTGACCAGTTCCTCGGTATCTTTCACAATCCGGCTTAGTTTGCCGGTAGGCAGGTCAATAATTGTGATGCTGGTGTTGGTGCTGTTGCCGACTGCCACCGCCCGGCTGTCCGGCGACCAGGCCAGCCGGTAAGGCCGGGAGTTTTTATTAAAAATGTGGCCTTCGTAGGGGCTTTTCTGGCCTGGCACACTCAGCAAGAAAACTGTTGCCCCGGCTACCGCAACCGATTTACCATCCGGCGAAATCCTGGCGCTGGCGTAAAGAGGCGGTGTACCCTGGGCGTAACGGTCCTGGGAATTGGTCAGCTTGACCAGACCGGCAGCACTATCCGGCACGCCTAAATAAAGATTAAAATCCTGCGAGTTAGCTTCCCATAGCACCTGGCGCTGGTCAGGCATCCAGTCGTAGACCAGGAAAGCGTCGCCGGTTGTAGTTTTGGCCTGGGTAAGGCTATGGGTGGCGACCTGACACAAGTAGATAGCGCTGGCGTTCGAGCGCAACACGATATTATCGCCTTTGGGCGACCAACTGAGTAACTCAAGCCGGGCATTTCCGTCGGCCAGGCAATAATCCTGGCGGTCGGTTCCATTTAACTTTTGACTGCGAATGGCGACCTGTGGGACTGACCCAGTAGCGCGGTCAACCGACTTGCCGCTATCAGCCAGGTAGGCAATTCGCTGACCGTCCGGCGAAAACAGCGGTGAACGGCCATCGGTTAATTTTTGTTTGCCCGTACCGTCAGGGTTTAGCAGGTAGATTTCAAAGGTAGAGGTGCTGTAAACCAGTTTACCGGGATACTTGCCGGTGAGAACTTCGGACGAGTCTTCCTCCCCACTCAGTGCGACCGGCGTGTATTGGGAGGCGATTTGCTGCCGGGTATTCAGGACCACAAAAGTCAGCGGTATACTGATAACCACAAAGAAAAGCAGTACGCCAAAGATAAAGATAATTAGTTTGACCCGGCTTTTTCGGGTTTCGGTAGTGTCCTGGGTTTTTTTTGGAAGTACAGGCATTTGAAAAATTCTAGCTATCTAAAAGGGTTCATCAACTCACGGAATTATTTAATAAAAAGCTCTTGCTCAGGCTGGGTAGCTACCGGAAAGCGCTGCCAGGTGTCATTTACCCGTAAATCGGCAAACAGTCCACAGGGTATTGTCAGGTTGCTGAAGCAGAGGAGGGCCAAATATGAGATACTACCTGTAATTTCCTTCGATTAAATTTCTGAACAATGAAAGAAGCGTTCCCCCTGAAAACCAAGCCAGCCAAACCCACAAAATTAAGGCCGCTCCTTCTTAGCTCGATTTTACACAAAATCTGTAAGTATTAATCTAATGCATTGCTTAGCAATACTTTCGATACCAGTTCTACTAAGCTCGAATTAAGTTTTAGAAGATAGATTCATTGAAGTCTAGCCAAAAGACTTTTGACACAAGCGGTTTTGCCTGAAATGTTTGAAAAGTCTGAGTATTAATTGAGTTCGAGTTCAGCATAACAACCTTATCAATCTAAAAATGTGTAAAGTCGAGCTTAGAATTCGCCGCTGAGTGAGTCCCGCAGCAGGTCAATGTATTCGAGGGCCACGCCAGTGCCAATAGCGACACAGTTGAGCGGATTGTCCGCTACGTAGCAAGGTACACCGGTTACGTCGGCCAGGAGCTGACTGATATTGCGAAGCTGGCTGCCGCCGCCACTCATGACCATACCTCGGTCAATGATATCGCTGGCGAGTTCGGGCGGAGTATCTTCCAATACGGTCCGTACCGCTCCAATGATGCTCTCCAGGGGGTCGCTCAAAGCCTCGGTAATTTCGTTACTCCGCACGATAACCGTCCGGGGCAGACCGCTAACCTGATCACGTCCGCGCACTTCCATGGTCAGTTCTTCGTCCAGCGGAATGGCGCTGCCGATGCGTACCTTGATTTCCTCGGCGGTGCGGTCCCCAATCATAAGGTTGTACTTGCGTTTGATGTAAGCCGCAATAGACTCGTCCAGCTTGTTGCCGCCCACCCGGATACTGTTGCAGGTGACGATACCGTAGAGCGAAATAACGGCCACTTCGGTCGTGCCGCCGCCGATGTCAATTATCATGTTGCCAGTCGGCTCGGCGATGGGAATTTGAGCGCCAATGGCCGCCGCCAGCGGTTCACGGATGAGCCAGGCCCGTTTGGCCCCGGCCTGCATAGCCGCATCGTAGACCGCCCGCATTTCCACGTTGGTGACACCCGCCGGGATACAGACCATTACATCAGGTTTCACTACAGCGAACCGACCGGTCGCCCGACCGATAAAGTATTTCAACATTGCCTCGGTGACAACGTAATCCGCGATAACCCCATTTTGCATAGGGCGAATTACTTCCACCGTTTCGGGGGTGCGGCCCATCATTTCATAAGCCGCCGTACCAACCTGTAAAACCCGGTTATCTTTGGTGGAAATTGCCACCACACTCGGCTCACTTAAAACAATTCCTTTGCCCTTGACATACACCAACACGTTCGCAGTGCCAAGGTCAACTCCAATTTGTTTATTAGAAAACATTTTTTCCGTACTACACAGCTAATTGGCCGACCTGGCCGTATATAAATTTACACCTTTGTATAGAAGAAGCAAAGCCGCTTTTAAAAGAACTAAGCCTGGTGATTATAACATATTTAAGCTGTTACCGTTTAGGCCATTACCGAACTCTATTCAGCATCTTGTTGGATTTTACGTTCAACGCGGCTATGGGTAACAAGCCGAAACCAGGTTGCTTGACTAAAACTGGCGCAACATAGATAATAAGCGTAGCGTTAAGATTGACATAGCGCCAACTCAGGATGCCCGCTGCTAGTTCTCCCGCCACGCGGTAGCCCGGTACGCTAGACGACTCCTGTTCGGCAGGGCGCAGGCGCTGTAATTAAAGCCTGTTTAACCGTTAGTATTCTATACTTAACCAGGAGTGACGACACGCTCTTTAGTACTTAATCAATTAATAAAACTTTTCAGAACCGAAATAGGACTGTGAGCAGAGGGAGTACTGTCTTTGACTAAACCTTTAGTGGCAATTGTTGGCCGACCCAATGTCGGCAAATCCACCTTTTTTAACCGCGTGATTGGCGAAAAATTAGCGATTGTAGAAGATTTACCCGGCACAACCCGTGACCGCCTCTATGGAGATGGCGAGTGGAATGGCCGCCAATTTACCCTGATTGATACGGGCGGCCTGGAATTTGAAACCAGCGAATCCTATATCGAGGACGAAGAACTAACCGATGAAATTGCCCGCCAGACCAGGGGCCAGGCCCAGGCCGCTATCGAAGAAGCCGATGTAATTGTTTTTATGGTAGATGCCAAGACTGGCATTACGACGGCTGACCGCGAAATCGCCGATATTTTACGCAAGACCAAGAAGCCGGTGGTTGTGGCCGCCAACCGGGCCGATAGCGAGGAACGCCGCCTTAACTCGGTGGAATTTTACGAGTTGGGCGTGGGCGACCCTATCCCGGTATCATCTTATCACGGCACAAATACCGGCGACTTGCTGGATAAAATTACCGAGAACCTGCCCGAACAACCCGAAGAAGAAGAAGACAAAAACATTCGGATTGCCATAATAGGCCGTCCTAATGTCGGCAAAAGCCGCCTGTTGAACGCTATCCTGGGCCAGGAACGGGTCATAGTGTCGGATGTGCCAGGAACTACCCGTGACGCGATTGACACCGAAATTGTTGTCAATGGGGTCGAAGTGACTCTGATTGATACAGCCGGTATCCGGCGGCGGGGCCATATTGACCAGGGCATCGAAAAATACAGCGTAATGCGGACTTTGCGGGCGATTAACCGCTCCAACGTGGTGCTGCTGGTAATAGATGCCAGCGAGGGCGTGACAGCCCAGGATACCCATATTGCCGGGTATGCCCTGGACCAATCCAAAGGTATTGTGCTGGTGGTCAACAAGTGGGATAAAGTCGAAAAAGATACTCACACGATGGATCAGCATACTTTGAAAGTCCGGCAGGAATTTGACTTCATGAGCTGGGTTCCGCTGGTCTTTACCTCGGCCAAATTCGGGCAGCGAGTGAATAAAGTTTTGGACCTGGCGCTGCACGTAGCCGAAGAACGCCGCAAACGGGTATCAACTTCCGTACTAAACAAGGTAATACGCGAAGCGGTAGCCGAACATCCCCCGCCATCCAAACCGGGTAAGTGGCTCAAGATTTTGTACGCTACCCAGGCCGATGTTGACCCGCCTACTTTCATCTTTTCGGTGAACGATGCCAAGTCGATTCACTTCTCGTACGAACGGTTTCTCGAAAATAGACTGCGCGAAACGTTCGGTTTCGAGGGAACGCCCATTCGGATGTTCTTCCGGGGACGAGAAAACGAGTCCAAGTAGATTCGGAGTATAAACGTAGAACGTTAAAGTTAAACGAAGAATTAGTTAAGGCGTTAGCCGGAAACGGTTTTGGAAAGAAAACAGGCTACTCAGGCTATTTTTTACTATTTTTTCACGTTTAACCTTCTAGTTTTGCCGTTTAATGTTTTCCGTTCTACGAAAAAAGCTAACTTTGGGCATGCCGTTAAACTCCGGCATTAGCGCCTATCTCTCAAAACCCTTCTCAGGAGAGTGCTGTATGAATTGGCTGGCACTGATCGCCCTGACTGTTTTTGCTTATTTAATAAGTTCCTTTCCGAGCGGCGTTGTCCTGGGACGGTTGCTTAAAGGGGTGGATGTCCGACAGTTCGGCAGCGGAAAGACCGGGGCCACTAATTCGTTGCGGGCGCTGGGCTGGCAGATCTCTTTACTGGTCTTCCTGACCGATATGAGCAAAGGGGCTATCTCGGTAGGTCTGCCTATCCTGTTGAGCAGTGTATTTTTCAAACAAAACGGCCAGGATAGTACGCCCTGGGTGGTTTTGCCATGCGGTCTGGCTTCGGTTATCGGCCACAATCATTCGTTTTTTATCGGCTTCAAAGGCGGACGGGGCGTGGCAACCGGTATCGGGCAGGTGCTGGTCATCTCGCCGATAACGATGCTCATGGTAGGAATTCTGGACATCTGGGTTCTGGGTATCAGCCGGTATGTATCGCTGGCTTCGATATTCGGTTGTTTCCTGGTGGAAGTCTTTCTGATTTCAAATATCTGGCTGACCAACTTGGACCCGCGTTACCTGGCCTGGGGCTTTGCCATTACGCTCTACATAATCTTTTCCCATCTGGACAATATCAAACGCCTGATGAGCGGGACCGAACGCCGCCTGGGTGAAAAAGTCCAGGCAGCCGAACCGGAGCCACCGGTTGTAGAGACACTTCAATCAAAAGAAAAACTTAGAAAGTAATTCTCCGGCTCAGTGGTTGCCAGGGCCGGTTTTAATGATAATCACCTAATAAAAAATCTTGATAGAACTAATTTACGGACGAAATGCTGTCAGCGAAGCGCTAAAAAGTAACCGCTATGGCGCAAAAGTAGAAAAAATCCTGGTAGCCGAAGGAGTCGAGGATAAAACCGGTGGCCCAGTAGCTCAGATTTTAGAACTGGCTGCCCGCAGCAAACCGCCTATCC
>JAYSYV010001141.1:0-1103 GCA_043727245.1 Chloroflexota bacterium
GGTGTTTCGCCAAAACCGGGCAAATCTACGGCTATTACCTCTCGCTCGGCTGCCAGAGCATCTATAACTGGCTCCCACGAGCGCCAGCTACTTCCCAGGCCGTGAATAAGCAATAAAGGCTTACCCGTACCCCGCCGAATATGATTCATTTTTATAATGTCCTCTCTATTTTCAGTAATAACAACGAATTATTAACCTGATAGTGTGGAATACTGCACAATAGGGGCCAAATAAATAGTATTTACATATCGGTTTCGTATTATTTGGTTTCAGGCAGAGCTAGTATACAAAGACCAGATAAAAATGATAAGATGTATGTGCATTTTGCACAAGCACATCTGGTCTAAGTTGTGCCTACGGCCTATTGTCACGCCTATAGGGAGAATGTTATACTCCTGTAGGCATTTTGTTAAGGACATTCTGCACAATAGTAATTGGAAAGAGCGCATTGGATAATAACCACAATCAGAGCGAAAAAGCAGCACAGTTAAAAGAAACTGATATTTCAACGCCGGAAAAGACAATCAATCCCACCCACGTATCGGTTGATTTACCCGGCCGGGTGGCTGAAAACGGTATTCATTTCATTGATTTACAATTTACCGATGTTTTCGGAGTCATCAAGAGCGTGACCATTCCGGCCAGCCAGCTTTCCGCCGCCCTTGAAAATGGGGTCTGGTTCGATGGCTCGGCTATTGAAGGTTTTGCCCGCGTAGCCGAAAACGATATGTACCTGGTTCCCGACCCCAACACCTGGGCCATAGTACCCTGGACTTCCGGCGAAGATAAAACCGCCCGGTTGTTATGCTGGGTCTATACTCCCAGGGGTGAACGTTTCCTGGGCGACCCACGCTTTGCCCTGGACCGGGTGCTGAAGGAAGCTGCTGCCCTGGGCTACCAGTACAACGCCGGGCCGGAACTGGAATTTTTCCTCTTTGGCAATACTCTGACTAACGGTATGCCCCAGATACTTGACACCGACCGGGGAAGCTATTTCGACAATACCACCGATGCCGGTAGCGCTTTGCGGCGTAAAGCGGCCCGCGCCCTGGAAGAAATGGGTGTCGAGTTCGAGAGTTTTCACCATGAAGTCGCCCCCGGCC
>JAYSYV010001142.1:0-3730 GCA_043727245.1 Chloroflexota bacterium
AGGACCGTTAATATCGGTGGCCGCTTTGTACTCGGCCAGGGCTTTGTCCACGTTACCGCTGTCCCGGTAAATGTCGCCCAGCACGTGATAGGGATTGACCCGGTTGGGCGTGAGCCTGACCACCGTTTCCAGTTCAGCCGCCGCCTTTTGGTAATCTTTTTTGGTGTAGAAGTATTGCCCCAGGTCATAGTGAGCCTGGGCGTTGTTCGGGCTAGAATTCACGGCGGCTTGCAGCTTGGTCAGTTTGGGGTCGGTGATAGAAATTGTCCCACCCGCCCCCAGGTTGCCTCTAATTACGCCCGACTCGCCTTTAGGTGTCAGCTTGTAGACGACCACGGCGGAGTTGGTGTAAGCCACTTCCAGCAGCCCCAATTTAGCCATTTGCTCAAACTTGGCATAACCTTCGTCGGTCATGTAAGGTTGATAGACAACCTGGCCGGTTAGCTGGTCTTCATGGTCCACCACTTCGGCTTCGCGCTCGATGATGCCCATATGAATATAGGTAACGTGATAATGGTTGAGCAAATCCAGGGCTTCCTGAATAGAAGGTGTATCGTAAATCTGGCGAATTATGCCGGTCGTGCCACCGGAAGCGCTTCGATTGTTTACCATATCCGGCCAGCGTTGCTGCCGTTCGTGGTGGTCCCAACCCAGGATAGCCGGTAAGCCGGTATTAATCGCAATCCAGTTTCCGCCGCCCCGGTAAGGCCAGATGCTGGCTTGCAGTACGACCGGCGTACCTTTTATTCTGTCGTAAAAGGCAAAGAGCGATTGAGCGTCAAAGCCCAGGTCAAACACTTTGCCCTGCGACATATTGGGCATCCCGACAACCGTATGCAGGCCTTTGAAATAAGCTCGTCCGTCCAGGGTTGGGGCTGGTATAGGGTCGCTTGGCCGTTCGGCGACACGGGCCGGAATCGCCTGAACCGGGTAAAGACTGGCGCAGAAAACTATAATCGTAACCACCATAGCCCAGACATAGCGCCCGGTTTTGCCCAGGGCAAAGGCCCGTAATGTGCCGTTCAGGCCGGGAGCCAGCCAGCGCGTCCAGACCACGTAAGCCGCGATAGCTGCGCTCAGAGTCAGCAAGGCCCAGACCTGGTAGTAAAACTTGAAAATCGTGTTCATACGGGCGTATTCGCTGAAGCCCATATCGTCCTGCAAGAAGATGATTTCGGTCACGGCGACCACCCCGAACCCGGCCATCAGCATCAACATCAAAAAGATATTGCTTTCAGAATGGGCTTCCAGGGCGTGTTCGGGATGTTTGCGGTCGAAAGCCCGTGGAATAATCAGCACCAGGCAGCCGCCAATCAGGGTCAGGGCCAGGCAAAAGACCAGCCAGTTATTGGGTATAACCATGCCGATAACAATCGCAAACAGGCTGAACCCTCCCGCCCCTATTACCCAGGGCCGGGCAAACAGGTTGAAACCGGGCCGTGAAAAGAAGTTTCCGCCCATACCTGGACCGCTGCCGAAGCCCTGGTTGGAGCCGCCATCGGCCCCGGCCAGCGCGAAAGCCAGTTGGAGCCGGTTTGGTTTTAAGGACAGGCTAAAACCGGGCAGGGTCGGTTGAATGGCCTCCGGTTGAGCCAAGTTTTCGGTGTATTCCTTGTCTCCGGTTTCCTCCTGGTATTCCGCGCCCTCGTCGTAATCGCCGTTCAAAGGCAGCGCCCGGTCTACCCGCAGCCAGTTAAAGTAATTCCAGAGCAAATAGCTGATTAACAGGAACAACGGGAGCAGGAAAATAACCATGAAGTATTTAAACTCGCTCCGCCCACTGATAAAAGGCACATCTTCACCGTAAGATGCGGCGGGCAAGAAATTCGGAATCAGGCTAATCCGGGTAAAGAAAGCCTGGAAGTGGCTGAAGAAATTCCAGTACAGGCCCAGCCCACCCAGCAGGGTTGACACCAGCACGAAAGCGGTTAAACCTACGTCTATTGCCACTGAACCGAGGCTAAAGCGGGGCCGGGGAAGTTTGACCGGCGGATTGTAAGGAGGGTTTTCTTCCGCCTCTATGGGGTCAAGTTCTACTTCTTCCGGCAGCGTGACATCTTCCAGCTCGCCGGGGCCGGACGTGAAGTAGCGCCGGAACAGTGCCAGCAACACCGAAGCGCTTATAAGGGCCAGGTAAGTCGGCAAGTCCCAGCTATTGGTCGCCCCTAAAAAGCCTATCACAATCATCAGAATAACCGGCGTGACCAACGTCCGGTCGAAGACCTGCCATAGGCGGCCAATGGTCATCTGAAAAAGCGAGGGCCGCCCGCTGTTATTTTTTAGCTCCCGGTGGCCGGTCCAGTTGGTCGAGAGCAGGTTGAGAGCCAGCCCCATCGCGACCAGGGTATAGGGCAGGGCAATCAGGTGAGCGTGTAAATCGGCATAGGTAAAGCTGAATGAGGGGAACTCGTTGATAGTGCCGGGAATAATCCGGCTGCTACGGAAGTAGTCGAATTTCTCCAGCGCTTTGACCGGGCCGGGATATAAATGCAGGCTGTTTGTCAGGTCAACTATGGGTTTGAAGCGCTGTAAGAACTGCAAAAAGCCGTCCATGTTGCCGACCATAGCAAAAATAAGCGTCCCGAAAAGTCCCGCCACCACCGGGCCGGTCACGCGAGTGGGGTCTACTTCCGGGTCCAGCCGGGCGCGGTGACGTTTGTACTTGAGGGCCAGGTTGAAAACCAGGCTAAAAGCTCCCGTACAGGTAAAGGCGTACAGGGTCGGCAGGGCCAGGTTGAAGCCGATAAAGGGGCTGATGCCACTCAGTTTAATCCAGGTCGAAACCAGGTATTGGCCGTAATAATAGTAATTGATGTAGCCGTCAGCGAACCAGGGGTCGTAGGGCGGGAAGTAGGCGCTTTTGAGAATACCCAGCAGATGGGTTAATTCCATCGGTTTTTCGCCGCCAAAGAAGGGATGCCACAAATCGGGGTTGCCCACCCGGAAAAGGGTCCAGACCAGGAAAACTGCCAGGAAAAGAATTTCTTCAATTAGAATCAGCCGCTTGTGCCGGGCCAGCCAACCCATTAGTTCTTGCCGGTTGTGCCACCACAGCCAGCCGGAGAAAGCCGCCAGCAGCCCTACGGCTATCCAGGCCGTTACGGCTGTGTTCATCACCAGCCGGGTCCAGACCATCAGCCAGATTAATATAGCCACCACCACCGCGCCCAGCGGTTTAGCCAGTATATAACCCCGGTCCGGCAGGCGGCGGCAAACTCGCCAGGTCAGCGGCAAAGCTACCAGCCCTATCAGTTGAATCAGGGCGAACCAGAGTATAACGGCCAGCCATTGGTTGTCGTTGGCTAACTGGTTCCAGCCTACATCGTCAATTACCGGCAAACGGTCTACCGGCTGGTCCAGTAGCAGCGTTTTACCGCTCTCGCGGACCTGTCCGGCTGTGGTCGAGGATAGGACACCATCGCATTCTGGCACGGCTAAATTCTGGGGAAAACAACTCCGCCCGGCCCGTTCCACCGGCAAATCGTTCGGGCCGGGGTAGCGTTTGACGATTTGAGGGGCTTGAATGGCGTTGGCAAATAGCCCTCTTACCTCATCGTCCGATAAAGGGCTGGTTTTTTTGAAGATAAAAACTTTTGGATGGTCGTAAACCGTGAAGCTCTCGTCAGCCGAGTCGTCATTAATCGGCCAGTTCAGCAGAGGTACGGTCGGGTAATCAGTAAAAGTCTTGATGTTCGTATAGCCGAGCTTGCCGCTGAAAAGCAGTTCGTAA
>JAYSYV010001143.1:0-1100 GCA_043727245.1 Chloroflexota bacterium
GGTTAGGCTAATTTTGCGCCAAACTTAGGTACTTATACACACACTACTATACTAACAGCCAGATGGCTTTCGCAGCTTCTCAAGACCTGTCAGAGCTTGGACAGGCGATAACCGCTACCGACTACAGTTTCAATATATTGCGGGTTATTGGGGTCGGTTTCAAGTTTCTTTCGCAATCGGCGCACGTAGACATCCACAATATTACTCGACCCACCATAATCCATGCCCAGGGCATTCTCGGCAATAGTACCCCGGTCCAGTACCACACCCACATTGACCATAAAACAGCTTAATATTTTCATTTCGGTTGGGGTAAGTTCTATATCTTTGGAACCTATCTTTTTCACTTTTAATTCATTGACCGAAAGTTCAAGGTCGCCTACGCGCAAATTATCCTGAATTAAATGCGACTGGACCCGGCTGGTCCGGCGTAATAAAGCTTTGACCCGCAGAACCAGTTCACTGGGGTCGTAGGGTTTTATTATATAATCATCAGCGCCGTATCTAAAGCCGTTAAGTCTATCGTTTTGGGAGGTAAAAGCAGTAAGTATAATTACCGGAACCTGCGGTTCTTCCTTAGCCAGCCACTGACACAAAGAAAAGCCGCTACCGTCCGGTAAAGCTACATCAAGTATTATTAGTAGTGGGGTGGTTTGAGTAAGGATAGAGCGAGCCGCTCGGATGGTTTCGGCTATAATTACTTCAAAGCCTTCGCCTTCCAGCAAAAACCGCAGCATTTTCCTTGACATCAGATCATCATCTATTACCAGGATGACCATTAAAAGTTGCTCCTGGTTAGTTATCTTAACAGGTGAAATAAGTTTCTTCTCTAAAAAGAGTTAGCAGAGTAGCGCCTGTTATGAATGCTAACCTGAATTAGATATTAAATTTTTATGTAGAATAGCTCTTAAAGTTAGTATTACAGAGTTTCTTTAACATGTTATAATAGTAACACCGCCCTTAAACCAATGAGATGAAAATACTGTCATCTCGGAAAGAGCCACTCACCCAGACACAATAACGCCCAATCAGGAGAAACGAGTTATTGTGTAATGAACTATTGTTAATCTGAGTTTAGGAAATTTCAATCTATTTGTCAA
>JAYSYV010001144.1:0-1100 GCA_043727245.1 Chloroflexota bacterium
GTGTAACTGAAGCAATCTGGGCAGCCCGGTAGCGTCTTTCGCCGGCCACTATTTCAAACTTACCCGGTTCCCTGGCCGGTCGTACCAGAATTGGTTGAAGGATTCCGTGTTCTCTAATATCGGCCGCCAGCTCTTCCAGGGCCGCTACTGCTTCTGGAGAGTCAAAGTCCTGGCGGACCTGGAAGGGGTTGCTGACCAGCTTTTCGAGCGGCAGGAGTTTTGCCTTCGGGTTGGCATCCAGCGAGGATTGCGGGGCAATCATTTCCCGCATCAGATTGTTCCTCAAGTTATTATTGCTGTTGCTATTAAAGATTGACACGCTTTTTTATCTCCTCTACTAAATTCCGGTAGTCCTCGGCTACGCTGCTCTCCCCGGCGTAATAGCCAATCGTTTGACCCATCGCCGGTGCTTCGGCCATCCGGGTACTGAGCCGGATAACTGTCTCAAAAACTCGGTCCCCAAAAGTCTCCTTTATCTGGTTAGAAACCTCCCTGGTAATCTTCGTGTTCGTACTCATCGTAAGAACCACTCCCAGCACCTTGAGATCGGGATTAGGGTCGCTCTGGATATAGTTAATAGTGGTCATTAGCTGGGTCATCCCGTAAAGAGCAAAAAAGGAATTAGCCTGGACCGGTATAAGAATCCCATCGGCGGCCGTCAGAGCGTTAATGGTGAGCATGTTGATGCTGGGTGAGCAGTCGAGAAATATCACATCATAGTTACCTCTGACTTCTGCCAATTTCCGCCGGAGTAGCTTTTCCCTCGAAAACATACTGACCATCCGTAATTCGAGGGCGTGGAGAGCCATATGGGCCGGTATCAGGTCAAATCCTTCCTTGATGCGGACAATGGCTTCTGAAAAGCACATCTCTTCGCTAGAAATAACCTCTACCAGGGTCTTATCCAGTTTATCCGGGTTTATACCGAGGGCGATGGTCAGATTACTCTGTGGATCACAGTCAATCACCAGCACCCGGTATTGCTGTTGGGCAAAGATACCGGCCAGGCTTGTTACCGTGCTGGTCTTGGCTGTCCCTCCCTTGATGTTGCTGCAGGCTATTACATAACTCACTTCTTGATGCCTCGTTTCCAAACTATT
>JAYSYV010001145.1:0-3723 GCA_043727245.1 Chloroflexota bacterium
TCACAGCCACCCCAACAGTAAAGCCCAACGAACCGCCCCAGATAGCCAGGGCGGTTTTTAGATATTTCGAGCTTGAATTTTTTGCCATAGCTTGTTTACTTACGCCGGGTTTGGTTTGGCTGCCCCGGTACTGGGTCCAACATTTAGGCCACCCCGCGCCATTATCCGCTTGCTCATAGCGCCTACCAGCTCGATTAACTGCTGGCTGGCTTCGGCTCCCAGGTTTTCAAAGGGTTTTGTATCCAGACGGTCGGTAATTTCTTCGATACGCTCCCGGAGAGCCTGCCCTTTTTCGGTCAGTATGCCATCCCGCAGCAAATCGCGTTCGGCCAAACGTTCCTGACCGCCCCGGATGGCCTCGTTGTCCCAGGCCCGGCTGCGTTGCAGGAAGGCCAGCGGAAGCCGGGTGGTAAAAGCCACCTGTAGCAAAATGCTTTCCACGCCATCAATTCCTTCGGCCATCAGGGCCACGATATGGCCGTCGCCCCTATATTCGCGCAGCAAGTTAACGCCGTGCCATAGAGCTGCAAGTGGTTCTTCCGGCCAGGCCAGTGGCACATGCGCGGCATAGAGCGCCCGGCCCGGTAGAGGCAGTCCGGTGGTAGCTTTTTTCACCAGCGGCAGCGCCTGTTCCACCACGCTGCTGTAGTCTTCTTCGCCTTCCGCCGGGTCTAGCAAACGGTGCAGGGCTTCGGTTACGGCTTTGTTGCGTTCCTCAATGACCGTTTCAGGCGTGGCTACTTCCCAGCCGCTGTTGACCTGCTCGATCACGAAAGCCGGGTTAAAGTTGTAAAAAGTGGCTGCCACTACCTCGCCCGGCAAGCGGCCCAGCGGAGCCGACCGGGAACAAAAATAACTCTGGCGGCCTCGCATTCCCAGCGCTTTAAAACGGTTTAAGGCTTCGGGCGCGAAGTAAATCATGGCCGTAAACGGTTCAAAAGCTTTCTGGGACTGGCGGGAAAGTTTTTCAAAAATCACCTGGCTGCTCCTTTGCACTCACTTGGTTACTATTCTTCTGATCTTATAGCTGGTTTATATTACCATATTTAAATTTCCGGCTGATATTCTTGCTTTTTAACCTCAATTTGCCTGTAATGAAAGCTACTACTATGGCATTACAGGTAATATAAGCCCTAAAACTGAGGCGGTTTTGCTTTGCATGCATTATGTGTAAACACTTTGTCTATACTTTATCCCTGGCAAGTTTTAAGAACTTTGATTTTTACTGCCGCGATTGGCATGGTGACGGCTGTACCTATAAGATATAACTTTCACCTGAGAATATAATTTGCTCACTTGACACTTTTCCCGACCTATTTTATAATACTTTTGGTTAGACAGACTAGACAGACTAGACAGACTAGACAGTTCAAATTGCTAGAAAGAGAGTTATGTATGTCACGTAGTTGGCAACTTCAAGAAGCTAAAAGCAAATTTAGTGAAGTCATAGATGAAGCCCTGAGCGAAGGCCCCCAGGTAATTACTCGGCGGGGAATTGAGACTGCTGTTGTATTATCATTTTCGGATTATCGTCAACTCCTTCTTGGCCGTAAGAAACTATCCCAGTTCTTCCAGGAATCTCCGCTTGTAGACCTTGATATTGATTTACAACGTGATAATAGTCCGCTACGAAGTGGTATTGAGTTGTGAAATATCTTCTTGATACAAACGTTATTTCAGAGCTAGTAGCCAGGAATCCCAATCCCCAGGTCATTGCCTGGATAGATGCCCTGGATGCAAATAGTGTCTACCTTAACGTTGTCACGATTGGTGAGCTTCAAAAGGGTATCGAGAAGTTACCTGATTCGTCTCGTAAAGCTTCCTTAAACAGTTGGCTCAATGAGGACTTGCTAATTCGCTTTGCCGGGCGCGTGTTAGCTCTTGATGTAGCTGTAATGCTAACCTGGGGTGAACTAACAGGGCGGTTAGAACGTGTGGGACGACCTTTACCAGCCATTGACTCAATGATTGCTGCCGTAGCTATTCATCACAATTGCGCCCTGGTTACGCGTAATGAGGGAGACTTTAAAGATACAGATGTAAATGTCATAAATCCGTGGAAATAAAACCAGCTAAATGCGAGCTAAGATAATGATTTGTTTTTTTTATTGCCACTTTATACTTCGATGGCATAATGGCTACTTCAGTCAGCCTTCCCGTAAAATTGACTGCGGATGAGTGAATTAGCCACTACAGTTACCCTGCAATGATGGCTCACAATGCGAATATCACTGGTAATTTTGTTTCAATAAAGTCTGGCTTAAAAGCACCTGACTCGTTAACCATCCCCGATTCTTTCTTTACTCTAACTTGTTAGTCTATGTCGCAAGGGGTATAATTAGTATGGCAAAAAATATAATTAACTGCTTAAACTTTTGCAAGATTGCAAGATAAGCGAGAAACTCCGATTTCTCAAAGAGGTTTCAATGAGTTTGCAGATAGAGCGAGTTGGGACGCTGGATAGCGCCAGCCGTGGACCCCAGGATTACAGCCAGTTTACTAAACTTCCCTATATCCCTGACCCCTATAGCTATCGTCGCCGGACTACCCGGACCGTTATGGTGGGCGATGTGGGCGTGGGCGGCGACAATCCCATCCGGGTCCAATCTATGACCACCACCGATACCATGGATACGGCTGGAACGGTCGCCGAAACTATCCGGCTGGTTGAAACCGGCTGCGAAATCGTGCGAATTACCACGCCGACCGCCAAAGATGCCGAGAATTTACGCAATATCCGGGCCGAACTGGAAAAACAGGGCTATCACGTACCTCTGGTGGCTGATATTCACTTCAACCCGAACGCAGCTATGGAAGCGGCCAGGTGGGCCGATAAAGTGCGGATTAATCCCGGCAATTTCGCTGATGCCAAGAAGTTTGCCATAGTGGAATACACCTATGACGAGTACCAGCGCGAACTGGACCGCATCGAGCTAAAGTTTAAGCCGCTACTTGTGCGCTGCAAGGAGCTGGGCCGGTCTATTCGTATCGGCACAAACCACGGTTCGCTCTCCGACCGCATTATGAACTATTACGGTGATACCCCCGAAGGCATGGTCGAATCGGCTATGGAGTTCGCCATCATCGCCGAGAAATATGACTTTAAAGAGTTGATTTTCTCGATGAAAGCTTCCAACCCGAAGGTAATGATCCAGGCTTACCGCTTACTGGCGACCCGGCTGGATGCTCTCGGCATGAATTTCCCCTTCCACCTGGGCGTGACTGAGGCCGGTAACGGGGAGGATGGCCGGATTAAGAGCGCGATTGGTATCGGCTCCTTGCTGGAAGACGGTATCGGGGATACTATCCGAGTGTCGCTGACCGAAGACCCCGAATACGAAATCCCGGTGGCGCTCCGGTTGGCCCGGCGCTACACTCCGGTCAATCCCGAACTGCTCCGCCAGGCTGATATTACCGGCGAAACGCCAGTTCCGGTGGCGACCGAATGGCCCGTCACACCCGTTGATGCCCCGGTTTTGCCCGACCGGCGCGAACCCTATCACTTTAACCGGGCCGAAACAATGCCTATTCAAATTGGGACCGTTCACTTTGGTGGGGAAAATGTTCCTCAGATTAGCGCCGACCTGGGCGGCTTTCCCCAGGAATTGGCCGGACCTCCCAAAGGGGCGGGCCGGGCGCTGCCGGTATTCGGGGCTAAAAAGACTTCTAAGGGCGCTCCCACCCGGCCTGACCTGTTCGAGGCCGAGGTAGGTATGGCAGCAG
>JAYSYV010001146.1:0-3723 GCA_043727245.1 Chloroflexota bacterium
GAGTCGCCAAAGCGTAAAGTGTGGAAGAAGAATGGCCGGTTGTCGGTGGGCGGCGAAATATCGAGCGGGTAATTTTTAACAAAGTTAGTATTGTCGGCATCTTTCATCAACTGGGGAATGGGGCCAGCCTGGTAAAGAGCCTGGGCATCAAGGGTTACGCCGGGGGCATATAGCAGACTAAAACCGTATTGCAAGGCTCGTTTTTGGAGGATAGCAATTTCATCTGTTGTAAAGCCCACCCCTTTTTTGAAAAGGACCGTGGCAACTCCACCGCTATACATTACCGCGATATTCTTGCGAGGGTCGGCTACGCCCTGCCCTTTCCAGCTTTCGAGGCCGAGGGTCAGCAGACGCAAGGTTTCGTCAGGCCGATCACTCGAAAAAAAGCGCGACATCGAGAGCATTCCGCCATCGGTCAGCCGCTTCCAGTAGACTTTAAAAGCTTCTTCGGTGTAGAGGCTGTTTTCGGTCAGGGCGAAAGCGCCCGCGCTGGTCGCCGCCCAACTGTCAATCAGCGAAGCCTGGATAATATCGTACTGTTGGTCGGTCTGGGTTAAATAAGTGCGGCCTTCCTCAACCACCAGCTTAACATGGGGGTCTTTGTAGAAATTGCCGGTATAGTTGCCGTACTGGTCCCTTACTGCGTTAAAAATGTCAGGGTTGATCTCAACGCCGGTAATTTCCTGCTGGTTAAACAGCAGCCCACCCATAACATCTTTGCCACCACCCGCCCCGATAACCAGTTGTTTGGCATTGGTTTTCAGGCTGTGTACAACCGTGCTGACATCCCAGCGCAGAAAATCAAGCGTTTTGAGGTCGCCATTATAGTTAATAATCGGCGTTCCAGCCTGAGCATCTATATTCATCAGGAAAAAAGGTGGGAACTTGCCATTGTAGGTTGGACTTAAACCCCAGACCGGCAGGGTATCTTTGGGCGGGTCAATTACCACAATCCGCGAGAAGGTATTCCAATGCTCGTAATATTTGGTTGGCTCGACCTCGCCTTTGGCAAAGCTGATCGTAATGGCGTTGCTGGCAAGGTTGAAAACCAGCAGGGCAACCAGGGCCGCGCTGGCAACCGCGCTCAAAATCCGTATATCCCGGCGGGGTGTGGCAAAACTCATGACCAGAGCCGCAATACCACCCAGCACAGCCACAAAAAGAACGGCGCTCGGGCCACCAAAGATGGATAGCACGAGAATAATCAGCAGACAGCCGAAACTTGCCCCCAGTAAATCAAAAAAGTAGATGCGGCTGGCCTGTTTGGGATAATGACTGAGTGGCAAGGAAACGCACAAACCGCCAAAAAAGAAGGGGATTGCCAGGGCTATATAAATCACCGCTGTTTTGAGCAAATCGCCCCAGTTAGCCGAGGGCGCGAAGGGAATACTGAGATATACAATCAGGGAAATACAGGTAGTGACAGAAAACAAAATTGCCGCGATGGGAGTTTGTTGGGTATAGCGGGCTTTGCTGAACCAATTGGGCATAATGTAAACCCATACGCCGCTTACCGCCAGCCCCAGCAAGGCCAGCGAAACTGCCATAAACGCAAAATGGTAGTAAATCGTCACGGAAAAAATACGCGTCAGGACCAGTTCAAGCATGATAAGTGCCATCGCAATAAAAAATACCCCCACCAGCGAAGCGGTACTGATGCGGTCGGATGGATCTATTAAAGGTTTGGCAGGTAATGTAGTTGAGGGGATGGTAAATGGGCCAGCCGTTCTCGGCTGCGAGTCTTTCAGCATAATTTCTCCACAAGAAAAAGCGGCATTTCGCTCTGAATTAAATACCAGGGCATCTTATCATACGGGTACTATTTTAGTCAAAGTAAGCTTAATTATGTAAAACAAAGTAAATGTTAGGAATATTTCGTATAATTACCGATTTGTTTTTTGAAATCAGATATTTTTAGGAAGAAATAAAACCCGCCAGAGCAGCCAGCCGGATAGTCCAAAAGCGGCAGCAAACATAACAACCGAATCACGGGTCCAGATTTCGGGATAGACCCCTAGCAGATAAACCTCAAAATTAGCTCCCGCCGCCAGGGCCATCAGGCCGAACGCCGTCAGCAGACCGCGCCAGGCTACCGGGCGCAGAACCAACGCCGCCGCCCAGACCCAGACCAGAACTACCAGATATTGCGGACTGAAAATGCGGTTCGCCAGGGTAAAGACCGCCACCCCGATTAACCCGCTTGCCGCCCAGCCGGTCATAGCAGATCGCGCTTCTCTAACCGACCATAACCGCCAGAGCGTCAGGCCGAACACCAGCCCGGTCATTCCCAATTGGGCCAGGGTGAGCCAGTTGTTACCCAGAACGATTTTGGAAGGTTCGCCCCAGGGCTTTTCGGGGGTGGTGTGGGCCGGGTCGAAAAAGGCGTTCTGGACCAGAAACCAGAAACTCTCGCCAATCAAGCGGCGGCTGGCCTGGAACTGGTAGGGATAGAGCATGGCCGGAGTGTTTATCAGCAAAAGAGGCAGGGTAAAGACCAGGCCGCCCAACAAAGAGGCCAGGCCAAAATTACGCAGGGCCAGCCAGTTACGCGAGCGCCAGTACCCCACCGCCAACCAGGGCCAGACCACAGCGGGCAGCCATTTGACCAACGCCCCTATCGCCAGTAAGAAACCGGACAACCCGGCCCACCTACGCCAATGTCGAACCGCTGCCAGACCCTTTTCACCCCTTAAATCGCCGGGAATGGCAAAGTAAACCCCGGCCAGAAGTAGGGCAGCCGGGGCCGCATCAAAGCGGCTATAGCCAAAGATCAGGAGAGCCGGACAGCCCGCAATCCAGGCCGCCAGCAGGAAAGCCGCCCGCGCCCGGCCCACTTTCAAACCCAGTCCATAAAGCGAAGCCGCCGCCCCGAACTGGCAAAAAGTCATCAGGGCCGGAAAAGCCCAGTAAAAAGTTTCCTGGTTCGTGCCGGACAAAACTACACCTAACCAGAAAAAAGGGAAACTGAGCTGAGGATATTCCGCAAACTGTCCAACCTGGTTGAGCGGCCACTGGCCTTTCGTCAGGTCCAGGCCATAGCCGTAAAACAGACCTATATCGGCGTCCCGCCCAAAGAGAGGTCGGGGGTCAATGGCAGTTAAGGGGGAAGTGTAGCGCAGCCAGATATTGAAAAGATTGGGTAGAAAGACCAGCAGGGCCAGGGCCAACCACTTGCGCCGGAAGCGTTCCTCGGTTCCCTTGCTGCGCCAGAGCCACCAGGTTGCCCCGCCATAAACCAGGGTATAGACCAGGCTCATCCAGGCGTAATTTGGAGCCTGGGCGGGCCGTTTCAGGTTGCGAGTCCAGTCCACCGGCAGCCAGGCCACCACCAGACCCAGCCCCAGCAAAAGACTCAGTACCACATAATCCGGCCAGTGATTTTTTAGATGCGGGGCCAGCCTCTTAAAAGTTAAAGGAGTTTTTGGATTGTAAGGCAGATTTAAGTCAGCACCAGGCGTTTCTACCGGAGCGGAAGCATTTTTAATTGGCTGAGAATCTAGATTTTTCACCGGGAAATATTAGCAGTATAGCGAAAGCTTGTCCAGCGGAGGAAAAACCTTTATAAAAGAAGAAAAGGCCGCTCGTCCCCGACGTAACGCCCTTCTCCTAACAATCTCTCCTCGTTGCTATAATGACGACATGGGTTTCAAAAAAGTTCCCCGGTTTTTGACGAGTTTTTAAAATTCGTTTCAACTTGTTTAATTTTAATCTTTCTTCCAGGAA
>JAYSYV010001147.1:0-3719 GCA_043727245.1 Chloroflexota bacterium
GCAAACAGCCAATTGAGGCTGCCCGGCAGAGCTTTTGCGCCTATGAAGAAACCCAGGATAAACCCGACCAAGATGGCTATACCCAAGCAACCCGGATTGGCCAGGGCCAGTTTTATTTTTTGAGGCTTGTCATTTTGTGTCATAATAATAGAAGGTAACAAAAAAACGGCCTGTTTGCCGTTTTTGAAAAGTAGTACACCAGACGGGACTCGAACCTGTGACCTTCTGCTCCGGAGGCAGACGCTCTATCCACTGAGCTACTGGTGCGTGTATTTAGCTTTAGCTGGTTCATTATACTCTCAGCCCGCTTCTCAGTCAAGTTTTACAAAAGCTGTTTTGGGCCGGTAGAGATGTTATAATTAGTTTTACTTTTGCCCGAATGGGCAGAGTGGATTGAAGCGGAAGGAAGAAAGCACAACAAACATGCGTGTAATCAGCGGCGAAGCCCGTGGACATAATCTCAAAGCTCCCAAAGGCATGACCACCCGGCCCATGTCCGATAAAATCAAAGGAGCGGTTTTCTCGATGCTAAGTACCATCCTGGACCAGAGCGACCGGGAGTGGGGACGGATATTGGATATGTACGCGGGCAGCGGCTCTATAGGCATTGAAGCCCTCTCACGCGGGGCCAGTTGGGTGGATTTCGTGGAAATTAACGCCGGGGTCTGCCGGGTTATCAGCGAAAACCTCGAACATACCAAGTTTACGGCCAGGGCGCGAATCAATAACCGCCAAGTCAGTTCTTTTCTCAACTCACCCCCGGCCTCAACTGGCAGCGCCCATGCCAAACGGTCCACCGGAGGCTTGCACCGGCGCAAAGGTGGCGGCTACGCCAAACGAGGCAAAGAAGATAGAGAAATGGAAATGCTGGTGATCGAGCTTCCTCCGTTGGAAATGGCTCCGCCCGAACCGGCATCTGACCCGACTCCGGCTCAGGACGAAAAGTTCTATGATATAATATTTCTCGATCCACCCTACGCCGACCCAAAGATTCCTGATACGCTGGAACATGTTGCTCGCAGCAACCTGATAAAACCCGGTGGCCTGGTAATTATGGGGCATTCACCTCGCGTAAGCCTGAATTCCGTTATTGGTAGCGCAGAGCCGGACAATGGAGTACAATTAAACTTGCTACGCCACCGCCGACACGGTGATTCTGCTTTTACCATTTTCCTGGCCGGTAATCCGGCTGATTATGGCTTTGAGGAAGAAACCGAGACTGAAGCAACCAACCTTCCTTTGGAACCTGGCGATGATGCCATCGAAGCGGATGAGTAGCCTCCCGGTTGCCTGAAAGCTGTTCACTTACAACGAGAGGAGAACGGGTTTGATCCGGGCTTTGTACCCAGCAAGTTTTGACCCAGTTACTAACGGACATATTGATGTGGCCCAACGCGCCACCCAACTTTTTGATGAACTGGTCGTAGCGGTTTTCGATGCCCCCAGCAAAGGCCTTCTCTTTACAACCGATGAGCGAGTTGATATGATCATGCAATCGCTGGGGGACATTCCAAATGTGCGGGTAGAAAGTTATACCGGCCTGACCGCTTATCACGCTCTTGACATTGGCGCTAAAGTTATTGTACGAGGTCTGCGTACGGTCAGCGACTTTGAATGGGAATTGCAACTGGCGCAAAACTACCGGCATCTGGCCCCCGACCTGGAAATTGCCTGTTTGATGACCAGCCAGAACTATTCTTTCATGAGTAGCAGCATGGTCAAGGAAATTGCCAAATGGGGCGGCGATGTCAGCCAGATGGTTCCGCCCCACGTACAGGCCAGGCTTTATGAAAAATTTGGGCGAAAATAGATTAACCTCAGTAGATAAATAATGGACATTGATTATTTAATTGACCGGCTAGAAGCATTAATCCAGACCGGGAAGCGCGTTCCCCTATCCAACAAGGTAATGGTCGATGAACAAGAGTGTTATGCCTTGATTGACCAGATGCGAGCAGTCGTGCCGGAAGAAATTAAAGCCGCTAAACGTACCCTGAACGACCGGGAGCGGATTTTAGATGAAGCCGACGAAACGGCCCGCCAGATTGTGGAACAGGCCGAGCAAGAACGCCGCATGATGCTGGAACGGGAAGGACTGCTGGTGGAAGCCGAACGCCAGCGGGACGTAATATTGAGTGAAGCCGCCCAGGAATCGTACGAGTTGCGAGGCCAGGGCCAGGCGCTCTATGACGATACCATTACCCAGACTCAGGAAATGCGAGACGGAGCCAACCAGTACGCCCAGCAAGTCCTTCAAGAACTGGATAATTTGCTGGATAAACATTTGACGGTCGTCCGCAACGGCTTGCAGAACTTCATGCAGCAGTCGCAGACCTACCAGGACCAGATCGAAGATTACCAGCAGCAATACAGGCCGCAGTACAACCTGCAAAAACCGCCTGCCCCGGCAGTTCCTGCGAAACCGACTGCACCAGCCAGCCGTCCGCCAGCCGCTACCAGTGAAAACTCTACCCAGACGGTCAACCGGCCTGTGCCTGCCCGACCGGTCCCGTCAGAGCCAATTGTATCAAAACCGCCTCCTACACCGCCGCCCGTAGCGACCTCCCAGAGGCCGCCTTCGACCGGTTCGCTTTCTAATCCGCCCGACAACCGCTCGACCAACCGGCTAAATCTAGTCCAGCCGAATTCAATTCGGCCCGTCCCAAAGACAGGCCCAATACCGAAACCGCCTCAGGACGAGCCGGAAGACTTCGACCTGTACGATTATGAAGATGAGGGACAAGCGTCCCGTCCGTCTAACCAGCCGGGTTCGGGTTTCAACCGTGATTCCTCGCAAGGTCCGTCCAACCGTCCAACCCGCCCACCTTTCTAAAATTTGCGATGCTGGTGGACCTAACAACCGGAACAGCCTGGGGGCAGGTTCATCAATTTATTTAATCAAATCTAAATTGTGAAAATCCATGAAAAACGAAGAAAATAACCAACCACCTAAAAATATTAATTTGCCAACCCGGTCCTCCCGTTTTAATTTCAGCAATAACCGGTTAACTCCTACTCCGCCAAAGGAACCCGCCCACCGCGAACACATCCCAGCCCCGGAAGCAGTTTTACCGGCTCAACCGCATCTTACCGGTCGCAAACACCAGCACACCGAAAAGACCGGTCCTTTAATCTTCAATCTAGCCACCCTTTTGCGAGATTTCGAGGGAGCGCACCGCGATTACGATTTTGAGCAAGATGTCTTGAACATGGCCCAGGAAGAAGGCGAGAAACCGACTGAAGCCACCAATATTACCGGCCATGTCCGCTTTACCAAAATCCGGGGCGCTGTCCTTTCCAAAGGTCAGGCCGAAGCCGATGTCGTGCTGGAATGTGTACGCTGCCTGAACGATTTCGATTACCACGTTGAGATGGAGCTTGAAGAAGTTTTTCGGCCCATGATTGATGTCACTACCGGCTATCCAATTAAGGCCGAAACCCTGGAAGAAGAAACCGATTTAAAACTGGATGCCAACCACCTGTTGAACCTGGGCGAAGCTATTCGACAGCAAATCCTGGTTAGCCTGCCAATTAATCCGCTGTGCAGCGAAGACTGTCCCGGCCTTTACAACCAGTTAGAACGGATAAACCAGGCCGAAAGTGAGCCGGAAATTGCCGAGGAAGTCGAGCCGGAAGTAGTTGATAAACGCTGGGCTGCCCTTCTAAAACTGCGCGAAAACAACCCCGAAGAAGAAAATTAACTTATACGACCATAAAAA
>JAYSYV010001148.1:0-11191 GCA_043727245.1 Chloroflexota bacterium
ATTCGCCTACCCGGTGATGCTCCAGGCTGCCACCTTTGGCTCTTTGCTAGACGACAGAATGGTGCGTTATTTCCGGGGTCGCGAGCGGATGTTTGACCGCATGCCCTATGTATTGCTCCAATACACCCAGGGAAAGAACTGCCTGGAGATTGCCCAGAGCGTCAGCTATTTCTCGGATGGCGATGACGTGGAGGCTGCCATAGACTTCGCGGCTCAATTGATTATAAATCAGCTTAACCGGCAGCGTTAAGCCGCCAGCCAGTCTGTTTTTCGAGCAGGAACTTAATCGTTCCTGCTTTTTGTTTGCCAGCTATTATCTCCGGCACAGTTTTCCCCAAACCCCTTTGGGCTATGCTATAATTTCGGCTGAATAAATTGTAAATTCAGAAGGTTGAGTCAGACTTTTTCATGTCGGTATTATCAATATTTAAACTGAATAAATCGTTTAATATTTTCCCGGTCTTCAGGGACGTAAGTTTTCAGTTGAACGAGGGTGAGAAAGTGGCCCTGGTCGGGGTAAACGGGGCGGGCAAAAGCACCCTGATGCGGATAATTGCCGGTGACGAACGCCCGGATAGCGGTGAGATAGTAATGCGCCGGGGGCTTAAAATGGCCTATCTGCCCCAGGAAGCCACGTTCGACAGCGACAAAACCCTCTATAACGAAATGTTGACCGTCTTTGAGGGAGTGCGGGAGATGCAAGCCGAAATCGCCCGGCTGGAACAGGCCATGAGCCAGCCGGGCGATGATTTTGATGCCTTGCTGGAGCGCTATGGCGAACTTATCCACCAGTTCGAGCTTACCGGTGGCTACGACTACGAAACGCGCATCAACCAGATTCTAACTGGGCTGAATTTCGAGCGCGAGATGTGGGACATGTCGCTTGCCAAGTTTAGCGGCGGCCAGAAAACCAGGGCGGCCCTGGCTCGTTCCCTGCTGGCCGGTCCCGATTTGCTGCTGCTGGATGAGCCGACCAACCACCTGGACTTGAATACCCTGGAATGGCTGGAAAACTTCCTGGCGGCCTGGGCCGGCACAATCATTATTATCAGCCACGACCGCTTTTTCCTGGACCGGGTAGTCGGGCGGGTGCTGGACTTGAGTTTTGGCACTGTCGAAGATTATCCCGGCAACTACACCAAGTACATGGGTCTGCGCGAGGAACGCTGGCAGCGAGCTATGAATCTTTACGAGGCCCAGCAAGAACACATTCTTAAAACCGAAGAATTTATCCGGCGTTTCAAGGCCGGGCAGCGTTCTAAAGAAGCGCGAGGCCGCCAGAAGATTCTTAACCGGTTGGATAGAGTCCAGCGACCCCAGGAAAAAGACAAGTTGCATCTTTCGCTTCAGACCGACTTACGGAGTGGCCGCCTGGCCCTGGCAACCGAAGATTTGGAAGTGGGCTATCGCTCGAAAACCGGCGTGAATAGCCTGTTCAAAACGCCCGACCTGGAAATCCAACGCCAGGAACGCGTGGCGATTATCGGGCCAAACGGTAGCGGGAAATCAACTTTCCTGAAGACCATCATGGGCGAGATTTCACCCTTGAACGGCCTGGTCGAGCCGGGGCCGAATATTAAGGTTGGTTATTACGCTCAGTCTCACGAAGGCTTGAACTTTAAAAATAGCGTCCTGGAAGAAATATTGTGGGCCGAGCCAATGACCGAGGGAGCGGCCCGCAGTTACCTGGGCCGGTTCCTTTTTAGCGGCGATGATGTTTACAAAAAAGTATCCGACCTGTCCGGTGGAGAGCGCAGCCGGGTGGCCCTGGCGAAGCTGACCCTGACCAAGGCCAACTTTCTAATCCTGGATGAGCCGACCAATCACCTCGACATTAATGCCCGCGAAGCCCTGGAAGACCTTTTAAGTGACTATAACGGCACTTTGCTGATGGTATCGCACGACCGCTACTTTATAGATGCCCTGGCGACCCAGGTCTGGGCGGTAGCTGATGGAACCATGCGCGTCTACCTGGGCAACTATACCGATTACCTGGAATGGGGTAGCAAAGCCAAAGAGCGTGAACTGGAACAGTCCCGTCAGCAGACCAAAGTTCAGCCGGGCGGGGCTAATTCCAAAAACGGGGCCGCCGCCAAACCGGTCACGGCAGCCCCGGTTCCAGCCAAACCGGCGGCCAACGGCAGCCTGAAAACGATTGGCAAGGAAGAACGCCAGCGTTTACGCAAAATCAGCCAGGTTGAAGAATCAATCGGCCAGAAAGAAGCCCGCCTAATCCAGATCGGGGAAGAATTAAACCAGGCCGGGGAGAAGCAAGATTTGGGAGCCCTGGGCCGGTTAGGTCTGGAATACCAGCGGGTTCAGACGGAAATCGAGCAGCTATATGCCGATTGGGGTGTTTTGACCGGGTAATTAAATATCCACCTGGGGCGGCTTCAGGGGGAGCGTAAAGACAAAAGTCGCGCCCTGACCCGGCACACTTTCAACCCAGATTGCGCCGTGATGGCCCTGAATGATGTGTTTGGTAATAGCCAGGCCCAGGCCGCTACCTGCGTCACCGGTGCGGCTGGGGTCTACTTTGTAAAAGCGCTCGAAAACTCGCTGCTGTTCCTCTTTACTAAGCCCAATCCCGGTATCCTTGACGCTTAACTTGACCCATTCCACCGAGGCAGTCCATATCTCCTGGTTGCCGGGGTCAAGCTCAAGGTCGGCTTTAAGCCGAATTGAGCCGCCCTTCGCGGTAAACTTGATAGCATTTTGAATCAGGTTGCGTAAAGCCACGGCAATTTTCTCGCGGTCAATTATTACTTCGGGCAGGCTCGGCCCAATTTCCAGCGATAACAACTGGCTTTTCTTCTCGGCCAACGGCTGCAACCCATCCATAACTTCTTCCATTAACAGCTTGAGGTCAACCGGACTAAATTCAAAGGCCGCTTTACCTGATTGAAGGGTCGCCAGGCTCAATAATTCCTTGACCAACCGGGTCAGATGGTCTACTTCAGTATTTATCCGACTGACCATCTGCCGGGCGGTAGTGGGGTCTTCTTCCAAAACCAGTTCGACAGTTTCGCTCATTACTTTAATAGCAGCCAGTGGAGTACGCAATTCGTGGGAGATATTTGCCACGAAATCGCGCCGGACTCTTTCCACGCGCCGAAGTTCGGTCAGGTCGCGCAAAATCAAGAGGGTCCGACCGGGCTGGGCCGGAGTCCACGGGACCGCCGTTACCTGCAAGCTGTAGGAACGGTAAGGCGTTTCTAAAAGCTGTGTAACCGGGTGGCCGGTCTGCAAAGCCTGTTGTAAAAGCTGGAAAATTTCGTGGTCGCGGGTGACAGTCATGAGGGTCTGGCCGGTTAATTCCAGGTTAACCGGCAGCCGAAGCAGTTTGCGGGCGGCCTGATTAAAAGAAAGCAAACGCGTTTCAGCATCCAGGCTCAAAACCCCGTCGCCCATATTATCGAGAACTGCCCGCAGCATCTGGCGTTCTTCTTCCAGCGCCCCAACCAGGTCATCCAACTGCACCGCCATCTGGTTGAAGGTCTGCCCAATCGCGCTAAATTCCTGGTAGGGGCTGGGTTCCACCCGGACCGTAAAATCGCCCTGGCCGAGAGAATAGGCCGCCGTAACCACGCCTTTCAGGGGCCGGACCAGCCTGGTCAACTGCCATTGTCCTACTACCAGGGCTAGAATAGCCACTACCAGGGCTGAGAAACCAAAAGTCAGCCAGATTGAATTGATAGCCTTATTAATTCCAACCAGCGGCAAAGCCAGACGGACCACCGTCCCGGAAAGGGCGCTGCCCGCCACTGACGGAATATTGACCGCGATATAAAGTAAATCAATATGTACACTGGCACTAAGCCGGGTATCCTTACCGTAGCCCGTTGGGTTGCGTAGGGCCACTTGAAATTCGGGCCGGTTGGAATGGTTTTCGAGCGCCGCTGGGTCGGCATCGCTATCGGCCAGCACCATGCCATCCTGGCGGATAACGGTCAAGCGAGTGCCGGTGACCTGAGCGGTCTGGACACTCTGAGCTTGAATGTTTGAAAGATTAATTTCGGGACTGGAGAAATGGGCCGCTGCCAGGCGAGCTTCGGCCACTAACCTTTCTTCCAAATTGCTTAAATAGAGGTCTTTGACATAGGAAGCCAGGAAAAGCGTTAAAAGTAGCAGACCGAGCATGATAAGACTAAAAAACGCCAGGAAAATCCGCCAACGCAGACTATAAAAATTCAAACCAGGAAACTTTTTTCTCAGCATGGCCTTTTCGTTGAACGTAAAACATTTATAACTGCCTAATAACATTATTAGGGCTAAAATTAGCTCTGGATCGCCCTTTAACAAGTTCTTTGTTACGTTCCACGTTCAACGTTCTAAGTTTAACGCGATTTTAAAAAAATCTTCGGCCCCTTTTTGCCAGGTGTAGCGGGATTTAACCCGGTCAGCGCCAGTCTGCCCCATCTGGTGAGCCTGGGCAGGATTCGAGAGCAGGTAGTTAATTTTTGAGGCCAATTCCACCGGGTCTGGTTTGACCAGGAAACCGCTTTCGCCCTCCTGCAAAATTTCAAGCGGCCCGCCTTCGGCCACCGCCACTACCGGCAGACCGGCCATACAGGCTTCCAGGATAGCCAGCCCGAAACTCTCGGCTCGGCCAGTATGGACGTAAACAGTAGCGGCGGCATAATGCCCGGCCAGTTCCGCTTCCGGCACAAACCCGGCGAAAATTACCTGGGCCGGTTTTATGCCAAGACCAGCGGCCAGTGCTTGCAGACTGCTTTTCTCCGGCCCACTTCCCACAATCAAAGCCACCGCGCCGGGGTGTTCGGCCAGCACCAGCGGCATGGTTTCCAGCAAAAGATTGACCCGCTTGCGCGGATGTAGATGGTTGACAGTCAATAAAACCGGCTGTTCGGCCAGCCCATAGCGCGTTCGTAAAGCTGACACCTGCTCGGTAGCTCCCACCGCGAGGCCGGTTTCAGCTCCGTGAGTGATAATAGTCGCCGGTAGACCGTAGGTTTCCCGGATAAGTTGCTGCCCGTATTGACCATTGACCAGCACAGAGTCGGCCTGGCGGGCCAGGTAGCGGTCAACAGGCCGGTAAAGTCGTAAAAAAGGCCGGGCCACCACCCGGCCAAGCCAGCCCATGCGCCGGGTAACTTCCAGACGGTCGGTATAAGCCGCACGGGGTGGTTCGTAGCAAAAGTAAAGCAGCTTTTGTTTCAGCCGACGGACCTTTTTGGCCCACCACAAACCGGGCAAACTGGGCGGCCCAAAGAAACAAAGCATTGTGGTGTCGGGCGGTAAATGGCGCAGCAAACCCGGCACTGCCAGGTATTCCAGGAAAGAGTCCAGGTAATGATTGCCGGTAAGGTTCAGGTTGCGACCGGTTTCAATCAGATTGACCTCTGGAGAAAGGGCCGGGCGACATTCGGCAGCGAACCGGTGCGTGAGTATAGTAACGCGGCCCGGATTATCGGGCGACGCGGCTACCGCCTCAGCCAGAGCCAAAATCAGCCGCTGCGCGCCGGTAAGCCGTTTAATCTGGGGATAGATAAAGACAAAATGGGCCAAACTTTGCTTTAGTCCTCGACCAGCATTTTGGGAATGCCGTTTTCGATAGGATACTGGCGCGGGCATTTGGGGTCGGTACATTCGTCGGTACAAAGTAGTTTAGTTCCATCCTCACTCAACACAACCTTTGTCTTGCTGAGTGGGCAGACCAGTATATCAAGCAACTCTTTAGAAATGGTCTGCGGCTGGGTATCAGACATCTGGTTATCTCCTCTTTAGCGGATAAATTTAGACAAATACCCCTGGGTGAATTTACCCAAAAATGGTATTAGATTACCCCCAGATTTTAGCACGGCCCTCCACCGGGCGCAACATAATTTTTCCGCTACGCTCGTGCTATACCAGACTAAATAAAAATCCGCCGCAATCCAGGACCATGTAAATAAATAAATTCAGTACTTATAGCGCCAACCCGGCGGAAATAATCATTTTGCAATTCGACTAAAACAGGGTAGAATTGAGCTGTATAAGAAATCTTTTTATTTAAGATTTAGGGTTAGTGGTTAGCTGAACTACCCTGCCATTATTAGTTATCCTGGACACCTCTTAATCAGGAGATATTACATGTCGGCGTTCTCCTCCAATTTGCCAGATCCGGCCTCCACTAAAATCCGTCTGCTCGTAGCAGAAGATAGCCAGGGGACACGGCATAATTTAATTAACTTACTTAGCTTTGAAAAAGATATTGAAGTAGTGGGCGCAGTCGGACGAGCCACCCAGGCGATTGAACTGGCAAAGCAGCTATACCCGGATGTCGTGCTGATGGATATAAATCTACCGGACATGGATGGGCTAACCGCCACCACCCAGATTCTGAAAATATCACCCATTATTGCCGTGATAGTAATGTCGGTTCAGGACGAAGAAAGTTACAAAAAGCGGGCTTTTAAAGCAGGAGCCTGCGCCTTTCTGGTTAAACCCTTTGGAGCCGATGATTTAGTCGATACTGTCAGGACTGCCGCCGGACGACCGGTTTAATAGATAGATAAACCACTAAAAGTATTGCTTATTGGCCGGCATCTTGAAAAGCTTGAGCAAGCAACTCAGTTAAATCCAGCTTGTCGGCCCATTCTTTTAGATAATCTCGGTCTATAGTATGTGCCTGTACTTGCAAAACGCCCATTATATCTCGCCATTGTCTGGCCGACTCCGACCCATCCTCTTTAAACCCATCAAGTTTAAGTAAAACTATATCTTCCGGCGAGGCTACCTGAAAGGGATGAGGGTCAGTTTTATCCAGTAAGGTAAGTTGTTTACGCCGTAAGGTAGACTCATCAAAAGGCTGGCCTTTAGGGATAAAAATGTCTACTTTGACCATAGTATCCATGTGGATAAAGTTAAAAGAGGAGTGCCTGGCTAACGCCTCACGGATAGCCGGTTCACTGACATAATGATCAGCTCCCAACAAAGCCACAAAAAAACTGACCTGATCAGACGTGAGACTCGCCATCAGGTCAGCATCAAGGGTTGACCGCACCACTCCATACACAGAACTGGCGACCGACCCACCTATCAGATAAGAAACACCCAATTGCTCAAAAGCTAGTGTTACAGGTCTAATTGCGGCTATTACATCGGCTGAAATCATGTTGGAGAGCTTCCCGGCAACCGGTTTCGTTCAGCCAGTTAAACTCGCACCTTATCGGCCAAATCCTTGCCATAATGGTATTCCACAAACAAAAGGTCAGCTTCAATATCGCTTATGCCAGGGTTAGCTTTTTTGATAGCCTCAAAAGCCAGCCAGCGGGTAGTCGCGCTGAGCGAACGCACCAGTTCAAACCGCCTGGTGACGCTGGCCCGGCGCAATAACTCGATCTGGAACTCCTCGGTTTTGGGACTGGTATCCTCGGATAAACGTATCATATAAAATACCGCCTATCTCTAGCCTATCCTATTGAAGGGCTACCTGATTAGCGCAGACCGGCGAAAAGGTCTTGCTCTTTCTCACCGGGCGCAGTTGTAACAGGCAGGTTGCTCTGGGCCAGCACGAAATGTTCATAACCCAGACCCTCGCGGCGCGATTCTTCCGGGATTACGAACATAAAATTATTAGGGGCAATCTGGGTTTTGTGCGCCTCGAAAGCCGCCATTTTATTCGGTACGTAATCCCGCACATCAAAGACGGTGGTTATTTTATCGTCTGGGATGCCCCAGGCATCGGTGTCCATCTCAGGGTTGTTCCAGGGACCGTCAACGCCTTTGGCCCGCATCTCGGCTGCCGCACGTTGGAAGAAAGACCGGGAAATAACGGTGTAATAAAGCTTGTTAGGCTGCCAGGCTGCCAGGCCCAAATCCGGGTAAAGCCGTACGTCTCCGGCAGCTTCAAAGGCAATCCGCGTCACCCGGTGCGCCTGAACGTGGTCGGGATGCCCATAGCCGCCAAAAGGCTCATAGGTCGCCACGACCTGCGGCTTTAGCTCGCGAATGATTTTAACCAGCCGCTTGACCGCTTCATCGAAATTAGCCTGGTGAAAAGAGCGTGGGTCGGCATTTTCGGACGTACCGGCCATGCCTGAGTCCCTGAACCCCAGCAATTTCAGTTCATTTATTCCCAAGGCTGCTACCGAACCGGCCAGTTCTTTCTCTCGCACTTCGCCCAGGCGGGGGGACATGGCCGTTTTGGCCGCTTCATCCAGGGCCGGGTCCACAATCTCGCCATTTTCACCCAGCGTAGAAGTCGCCAATACCGTGCGGACACCTTCCGCCGAAAGCCGGGCCAGCGTGCCGCCGGTCCCAAATACCTCGTCATCGGGGTGGGCGTGGACCGCCAAAAATGTTAAAGGTTCTTTTTGCGATTCGCTCATTAAACCGAATTCCTCTTTAAATCCAGACTTTCGCTTTTTAACCGGTGAGTGGCCCATTATTACAGGTGGAACTCAAGGAATTAGGTCAAGCGAAAGTCTTATGAATAAAATTATTATTTAATTACGGGCAGCTTGCGATGGGCCAGAACCGAAATACGCGCCGCCATATTGCGGGCAGCGGCCCGGAAAGCCTCGGAAACAGGCGAATCAGGCTGGCTGACCATAATTGGTACACCGGTGTCGCCGCCGACCCGGACCTGAGTTTCAAGCGGAATCTCACCCAGGAAATTTAGATTGCGCTGCTGGGCTACCCGGCGCAGGTTGCCATGGTCGAAGATTTCGGTCCGTTCGCCGCAACATGGGCAGACGAAGTAACTCATATTCTCCACCAGGCCTAGAATCGGCACGTGCATCTGCTGGAACATTGCCAACCCCCGAATAGCATCGCCCAGGGCAACATCCTGGGGCGTGCTGACGATAATTGCGCCGGACAACTGGACTGATTGGGTCATAGTAAGTTGAGCATCGCCAGTGCCGGGGGGCATATCAACGATGAAATAGTCCAACTCACCCCACTCGACATCTCGCATCAACTGTTGGAGAGCGCCGTGGACCATCGGCCCGCGCCAGGTCATCGAGGAACCCGCCGGGACCAGGAACCCAATAGACATCAGCTTTACGCCGTAGTTTTCGATTGGCATAATCCGGTCCTCGCCTATCATACGGGGCCGCTCGTTGGTTCCCATCATAATCGGGATATTAGGGCCGTAAATATCAGCATCCAGCAGGCCAACTTTAGCGCCGTCCTGGGCCAGGGCAATCGCCAGGTTAACCGCGACCGTACTCTTGCCAACCCCGCCTTTGCCGCTGGATACCGCGATTATATTCTTTACACCAGGCAAGAGAGGTGATTGGGGCTGCGAAACTCCGGCAGCGCCGCCTCGGTGGGCGATTGAAACATCGGCATCCCAGTTGATTTTAATATCGCTGACATCCGGCGCTATCTTGCGGATAGCTTCTTCACTTTGTTTTTGCATTACGGCTTTGAGAGGACAGGCCGGTGTGGTCAGGACAATGGTAAAAGTTACCCGCGAACCTGTCACTGAAAGGTCGCGAATCATGCCCCTGGAAACAAGGTCGCCGCCAAGTTCGGGTTCCTGAACCGTACCTAGCGCCTTGAGAATATCTTCCCGGCTAATTTCTTTAATACTCACTTCTTATTCTCCTTAAATAACTTCCTTTAAATAGGTCGGACTGATTTTAGTTATTATCAAGCTGCCTATAAAACCGGCAAATTTTCAGTTGTGAAATCTATGTCAAATAATAGCTCAATTATACCACCTGGCCGGGTTCTATCAAAACCCCACAGCCGAAAATTTCTAGTTGCTCCTGGCACTTATTAGTATTATAATTAATAGTCGTGCGTTCAATCATAGCCCCGGCGTGATTCTTGCATTACAATTATTGAAATTGTACAGGAGAGTTAAACTTAATTTAGCAGAAAAAAGCAGGCGGCTCTTAAAAATGCCCGGTGAAGTATCCCAAGCAAATATTGATTTCATCCAGAATATAGTCGGTACAATCCCTTCCGCCAGCGCCATTACGCCGGAAGTGGCGGCGATGGCGTTGCTGCGGGCAGCCGATTTCTTTGGAGAATTACGTTCGCCCAACGGCAACCTCTGGGATACCCGTGACACCAGCGGAAATCTGGTATTGGGTAAATTCACCTATTCTACCGCCGCCGGGCTGCTGCCGGGTACGACCCTCGAACAACACGGGGCGCTCGAATTTCACGCCCGCAATATTCTGGGCGTGTTGGATGACCAGTATGTAGTAGACCGGCTGGACCAGGTGCTAGTAGGCCGCCCCATCAGCCTGATGGGTTATATTTCCGGCGGCAACGGCGAGCGAGGTCAGGTATCCATCCAGTTGAACCCGGACCTGCTGTATATGCCCGCACCAGAAAGCGACCGGGTTTACGATGCTCTGACCCGCTGCGCCTATTGCCTGATAAAATCCGGCCTCACCCCGCGCAAAGCGGTGGCCTTTCACGCCGAAATCAATAACCGCTACGGTTTTAGCCAGGTCCGTAAAGAAGAATACGATTTGCTAAAGTCGGTGGGCGTGCCGGAAGCCGAATTGCCTTTGTACAAAGCAATGGTCTACCTGACAATGCCGCAGGTGCTGCCCATCAACGAAGACCTGCGGACCGAAGACCTGATTAAGAATAACCTGGGCTACTGGGCCAGACTCTAGTCGCCAGGCCGAAATAACTGGAAGCTTCCTTTTGGGAAGTTTTTTAGTTTTATACGGCTTTTTCTTTGCAAAATCTTTGCTAATTTCCCATTAAATTCTCACGAAACAATTTGCAAAGTCTTAGTCAATTTTAGCAAGTCTGTATGTGCAATTTGTACAGATTCACCTCTTTTTTTTCGGTTTTTTTATACCTTTACAATAAAGAGGGCTAGGGATAAGATTGACTTTGTTGAAATTGTACATATAGAGCGCTGCCTATGGTTTTTTTGCCAAGCCGCACAAAAGGTTTGTATAAACCACAATTAAGGAGAGAGGAATGTCGTCACTACCAACTGGTTCTGCCGGACGTGCCTGGGCGATACAGGAAGTTAGCCGCCGCACCCCCCGCATCTTTGACTGGCCGACCGATAAAGATGGCAATGCAAAGAAAGTTTCCGAAATCTACGGCTCCAACACCTTCACCGGCAAGGCTATGCGGGACAAGTTGCCCAAGAATATTTATGTAAAGCTCCAGGAAACCATTAAACGAGGCGCTAAACTGGACAAGAGTCTGGCAACGGAAATCGCCCATGCTGTCAAAGAGTGGGCCATTGAGAATGGCG